>JANPDZ010000771.1:0-2958 GCA_031431735.1 Acidobacteriota bacterium
AATTTTCTGCAAAAACCAAAAATTTGATAAGATTTTTTGCATAAACCAAAGATTTTTATGTAATTTTTCTCAGAAATAATCGTTTGTTTGCATTTTCAAAAATTTAATCCCGAACTCGGTCTTTTTTTGAGCGAATCAGGGGTTATCACTTTTCACTTATTCCGAATCAAATTCGTGCTGCCTAATTTCTATCCCAATAAGCTGAAAAATTGGGAAAATCTTGTTAATCCGACTTTTTATAATCGCTGTTTAAGCAATAATTTACACGAAAATTTCTATGAATACTTTTTCTCAAACAGAAGAAATCAAAATTTGTCCGCTGTGCGAAAGCGCGGAAAGCGAATTCGTTTTTTGGAACTTCGACCGTCTGCACTCGCTGCCGGGAAAGTTCGGTTTGGTGCGTTGTGCGAAATGCGATTTTTACAGACTTTCGCCGCGCCCGGCGGTCGAATCTCTGGCGTCATATTATCCGGCTGACGCGTATTACAGCTATCAGGAACCGGAAGACCTGTCAGTCTTTGAAAAAAACGCGAATCCGCAAGGTTTGCAAAAACTAAAGGAAAAAATGCGCGAAAGCGTCCTCGACGCTTACGGTTATCCGGTTCCGAAATTGAACGCGTGGCAGAAAATCTTGCAGCCCGCGTTCACGAAATTCTTTAAGGAGCGTGCGCTTTACGGTTTGCAGGATGTTTTTCCGCGCTATGTTGAAAATGGTTCGGCGCTCGACATCGGCTGCGGAAACGCTGAAACTCTTGCATACCTGAAACTTTTCGGCTGGCAGGTTTCAGGCGTTGATTTCAACGAAGCGGCGGCGGTCGCAGCAAAGCGGTTTTATGATATAGACGTTTTTGTCGGGCGGACGGAAGACGCGCCGTTTGCACCCGAATCGTTCGATTTTATACGGATGAGCCACGTTATAGAACATCTGCCGTTCGTCGTTGAAACGATGCGGCATATCGCGTCTTTGCTCAAACCCGACGGCGTGATCTACATCGAAACGCCGAATATCGAGGCTTTTAGCTTCCGCGAGTCGCGTGAATACTGGTATCCGCTCGAATGTCCGCGCCATCTTTTTCTGTTTTCGCCGCAAACTCTGACCGCTATTTTGGAAAAATGCGGCATCGAAGTGACTAAAACCGAAACATTCTTTTACGATACTTATCACTGGGAAGACACTTACCGCGAGGAAGAAAAAATCGGCGAAAAGCTCAAAAACCGACCGCAAATTATTAATACGGCGCGAGCGGAAAAACTCAAAGCAGATTCACGCGTAGAACATCGCAAGAATCCGCTCTGCGGCGACATTATTCGTCTGTGGGGCAGGAAAAAGTAATCAGTTTTTGAGTCCCGCCTTCAGGCGGCTGAACCGTTCGCAAACAGAGCCGCCTAAAGGCGGGACTCAAAACTTTTGGTGAAAAGCCGCTCTAATTTATAAAGATCTCGTCCACAAAGATAAACGCATCAAAACCCGCGCCCGGATGCCACGCCGGAATTTTGCCGAGATTCGTGGCTTTCACTAAAACAAGCCGCGCTTTTACGGGAGCGATGTTTTGAACATAATCTTTAATAATATGTTCCATATTTTCCGGCGCAACGTCCGTGTCCATCTCGGCGATTTTTTTGAATTCTTTGCCGTCCATTGAGACGGCAAATTCGATACGCGTCGGCATCCAGATCCACGAACGCGCAACCTGCAGGAATCCGCCGCCGACGCGCTTTATCTCGGTGTCGCGCTTCAAATCAATGATCGCCGCAAAATCCTGTGATTGATAACCTTGCCATTCGCCTGACGCGAAATTCGTTGTGCCGCGAATGCCGTCAATCAATCCGTAATCGCCGCCGCCTGTGTATTGACGATTGTATTTTGAAAGAATTTTCAGCTCCCAATCGTGCGGCATTTTATTGAGTTTCGATTCAACCGCGAGGCTTTTTTCGCCTTTCGCATTTATCGAAACGGCTTTGACAGTTGTAGTTTCGCTAATCGTAAAAGGTTTTGTGTATTCGGCGGATTTTTCGCCCGGTTCACTTCCGTCCAATGTGTAAAAAATCTTCGCGACTTCTTCGGGCATTGAGATTTTGACAGCAGCTTCCTTGTCAAAACTGCGCTTTGCTTCGATCGTCGGGACTGACGGGGAGCTTTCGGAAATGCGCGAAACAGGCGATTCGGTGAACCAATCTTTATTCGGCGCATCCGCCATCGTAAATTCAAGTGTGCCGCCCGCCATCAGATCTTCGTGTGTGAAAAACGATTTTTTATGCGGTTTGCCGTTGAGTGATACAGATTGAATGTAAATATTTGTATCGGAAACATTTTGGGCGCGAATCGTAAATGTTTTGCCGTTTTCGAGATGAATTTTTGCTTCTTTAAATAGCGGCGTGCCGAAAGCGTAAACCGGCTGACCGGGATTGACTTCGTAAAAACCGAGCGCGCTCAAAATATACCACGCCGACATTTGCCCGCAATCTTCGTTGCCGATTAGTCCGTCGGGCAAAGGTTTATAAAATTCGTCTAAAATACGGCGAACGAGTTTTTGCGTTTTCCATGGCTCGGCGGCGTAATTATAGAGATAAGCAATGTGGTGCGAAGGTTCGTTGCCGTGCGCGTATTGTCCGATCAGTCCGGTAATATCGGGCTGGTCGCGCCCTAAAAGTGTTGAATCCGTGGTAAAAAGTTCGTCCAATTTCTTTGAAAAGTTCGCGCGTCCGCCATACAAATCAATCAAACCTGACACATCGTGCGGGACAAAAAACGAATAAACCCAACTGTTGCCTTCGGTAAAATGAAACGTCACTTCATTCGGCAAAAACGGCGAGATCCAATTGCCGTTTTGTTTCGGGCGCATAAATCCGGTTTGTTTGTCGTAGAGATTTTTGTAATTTTGAGCGCGTTTGATGTATTTTTCGTAATCGGCTTTCTTTGAAACGATGTCCTCCTCATACAATTTTATCGAAAAACCA
>JANPDZ010000772.1:0-3037 GCA_031431735.1 Acidobacteriota bacterium
GCAAAATACTTTTAATGTTTCAATGTGCATTTTTATTAATGGTGAATGGTGAATGGTGAATGGTGAATGGTGAATGAAAGAAAAAATCTTTAATTCACCATTCATCGTTAATCATTCACCAATAAATTAGTTTGTCTGAATAATTCGTTCAAGAGAATTCATTTTAGCTTATCAGAAACAAAAACTATAATGAAATATACTTTTTGAATGGTTAGTTTTGATATTCTTTGATTAAAGTTTGATTTACGGTAGTTCGCCAAATATAATGGCTTAACCGCAGTAACTTACCAAAAAAGATAGGGAAAAAGAGATGAAAATCAGCAATACTTTTCTGTTGAGAAAATTGCATCAATTAACGGGCATTGTGCCGCTCGGTATATTTTTTTTCGTGCATATGTTCACGAACTCGAAGGCGATGAACGGCGAAGGCGTTTTTGAAAAAGCCGTGCAGGAGATTCACGATATACCGTATCTGCTCTTTATCGAGATTTTCGGCATCTTTCTGCCGCTCGTTTTTCACTCGGTTTACGGAATCATAATCTCGACCGAAGCGCGGCCGAATATCGGAAACTATGGCTACGGACGCAATTGGTTTTACATTTTTCAGCGTGCGACCGGAATTTTTCTTTTCTTTTTTATCTTTTTTCACATCCTGAATTTCCGTTTCGGTTTGATTCCGGGACTTAATCCAACCGCGATTGCCGGACACGCCAACCAATCATTTGACATCGTTTCACGCGAATTTGCGATTCCGTGGGTAATGGTCTTATACATTTTGGGAATTGCGGCGACCGCCTGGCATCTGGCTTACGGATTCTGGCTTTTCGCGGTTGACTGGGGAATTATCATCGGCGAAAAAGCGCAAAAATACGCGCTCTACGGTTGTCTGGTGCTCGCCTTCGGACTTTTCGCGGTCGGCACCAACGCGGCATTTGCGTTTGTTTGGAAATGCGGATTGTTGCCGAAAGCGCTCTGCGAAGAAACAAAACCTGCTGAAAAGAAGAAGACGGAAGAGATAAAGAAATTTTGAGTTTTGAGTTCCGCCTTTAGGCGGCTACACGCTGAAGTTCAGTAAATTGAAAAGCAACGAAAAGCCGCCTAAAGGCGGGACTCAAAACTTTTGCCACGGCGTTTCAGAAAAAGGGTTGGTGAAATTATAAAAGAACCGATTTTCAAATATGATGAACTGAGCGACACGCTTTATGTTTCGTTTGCGATTGGTGAAAACGGCACGGGAATTGAGCTAAACGAACATATTCTCTTGCGTGTCAATCTGGAAGAGCGTCGCGCCGTCGGTCTGACGTTGTTTGATTATTCGATTTTAGCGCAACCGACGGAAATCGGTTTTCGCAGTTTGCCTTTGAACGGTTTGGAAGAATTGCCGCCGGATATGCGCGAATTGGTTATCGAAATTTTGCGGTCTTCGCCCGTCAAAGATGTTTTGTCGTTATCGGCTTACACGCCTTCAATGGTTGAAACGATTCCGATCACGTCTTTGCATCATTCGGTTTTGGAACATCGAGCGATTTAATATAGTAGAGAAAAATGGAACTTGGCAAGTTTGAAAAAGTTGAGCTTCGAAAGTGTTGGAGCACGGAAGATAGGGCTTTTACGCCGTGGCTTGCCAAATCTGAAAATATCGAAATTTTAAGTGAAACTATCGGTATTAATTTAGAAGTTCAAGGAGTTGAGCAGGGCGTTGGACCATTTCGGGCAGATATTTTATGTGTTGATGCTGACAGTTTTGAAGGCGATAGCAAGCATTATGTTTTAATTGAAAATCAGCTTGAAATTACCGACCATAAACATTTGGGACAGTTAATGACATATGCGGCAGGTTTGGATGCCGTCACGCTCATTTGGATCGCATCAAAATTTACGGAAGAACATCGTGCCGCTTTGGATTGGTTGAACCGAATAACAGACGAAACTTTCAGGTTTTTTGGCATAGAAATTGAACTTTATCGAATCGGCGGTTCTTTGCCCGCGCCGCGCTTTAACGTGATTGCGAAGCCAAATGATTGGTCTAAGGTCATAAAAAGAAATGCTTCAAATCAAACGATAAGCGAAATTGGACTTTTACGAAATGAATATTGGCAATCTTTGAAAAATTTTGCCGCACAAAGCAACAGTTTTTTGAATCTTAAATTCACCGATAGGTCGTATTCAGGGGTTTACAAGTTTGGAAGAACTGGATTTGGGCTAGATTTTGGAATTCCTGCAAGGAAAAAAGTTTTAGAAGTTTGGCTTTGGATGTATGGAAAAAATCATAAAGGGAAATTTGATAAATTATATATAAGTTGTTACGAAAACTCATTGGAGGTGTTGGGCAGCGATATAGTGTGGGATAGAAAGGACAATGGTCATTCTTCACTTATTATTTTAAGAAAAGAGGCGGATTTTAACGATAAAGAAGATTGGATCAATCAGTTTAAATGGTTTGTGGAAAATGGCGAGAAATTTGCAAATTTCTTTAAGCCTGAAATAGAAAAACTATAAATTTATGGCATCAAACAAAAGATGAATAAGGGGTTAATATGCAGACAACATTTGCGGAAGTTTTAGAAACAATCGAAGGATTTTCGATTGACGAAAAAGAAACTTTGGTTGATATTTTGCAGCATCGTTTGGCGGAGTATCGGCGAAATCAATTGCTGAAAGACATAAAAGATTCGGAGAAAGAGTTTGAACAAGACTTGTGCAAGCCGATGAGTGTTGACGAATTTATGAAAGAGGTTATGTCGTGAAGTTAAAAATAGCGATTATCGGCGGCGAATAGGAGATTTTTTATGCAAACAACATTTTCAGATGTTTTAGAAACAATCGAAGGATTTTCGATTGACGAAAAAGAAACTTTAGTTGATATTTTGCAGCATCGTTTGCAGGAAGATAAAAGACAAAGAGTTATCAGGTCGGTTAAAGAATCGCGGCGGGAATTTGAAAAGGGCGAATTAAAACCTGCTTCCGTTGACGAAATAATGAGTGAAATATTGTCGTGAAACTTGTTCCATCAAAGGCATTTGTTCGAGATGCAAAG
>JANPDZ010000773.1:0-2266 GCA_031431735.1 Acidobacteriota bacterium
CCAAGTTCTGTCCAATTACTAAAAGAAAAGAACCGAATAATTTTCAATATTATTTGATTAAAGAAAGTGCGTTTGATGTAGAGTTCCGCGCCGATTACGACATCGTTTTATTGACCAATTTTCTGCATCATTTCGACAAGGAAACCAACGAAAAACTTTTGCGGAAAATTCATAAATCACTTAAAGAAGGCGGAAAAGTGATGACACTTGAATTTATTCCGAACGATGACCGAGTTTCCCGGTCGTCTGAAGCAATGTTCAGTCTGGTAATGCTTGGCGCAACTCCGGCCGGCGACGCTTATACCTTTAATGAACTGAAAGAAATGGCAGAAAACGCCGGATTTTCGCGTAATGAGCATATTCCGCTTGCACCAATGCCCCCGCATTTGGTTATTTCGATCAAATAATCCGGCAAATTATCCGGTTTTGGCGCTATCTTCCACAACATTTACAACTTTTACCTTCGGAATCGAGGTCGAGTTTTGTAAATTCGGCCTCGTTTTCGGCGCGAATCGGTTCGCGGTCGTTCGAGTCGAAATAATTGTTGATTTCCTCGATCAATTTCAGTTTTTCCTTTGCCGTCAAATTTAAAAAACCGTGAAACACCAGCGTAATATTTTCTTCCATAACCATATTTAGCATCCATTAAGCAGAGCAATTTTAAAATTATCTGGTGTTTTGAGTTTACGCTGGCGGATTTCTGTCTTCGTTCAGAGTCCAAACTTTAGTTTGAAATCCCGCCGCGCTTCGCTGGCGGGAACACGCTAAAGCGTGGACTCTGAGCGAAAACAAAAACACCAGATAATTTAAAAAACAGACTACTTAATTCTACTTTGTTAGATCAACTTTTTGTTGAAAGCACGCTCCGAAAGCCAAACGCTATCGCCGGTAAATTCGCCCAATTGGCAGAAATAAGGGGGGTGAACGAGCGTCTTATACGTATTTTTTAGCTAAAACCAGACTGAATTTTTGATCTAACAAAGTAGAATTAATATCGCCAATCTTTATTGATCTTTTGGTTGTTCGGTCAAAGCCTCGTCAATATCTTTTTCGAGAATTACCCGTAGTTTTTCGACCAATTGATCTGCCTTTTGCACATTTTGTTCCAAAACGGCGCGAGTGGTTTGGATATCAGTTAACAGGCTTTCTAAATTTCTCTTTTCTGCCTGGAGATTTTTTGTCTTCATTTCGCGCAGTTCTTCGGGCCGTAGGCTTCCCGCAAACGCAATCTGACGCTCGATCATTTCCGGGCGCGAATCAAACCCAATTGTTTCCAATCTGGTTTTGATGGTGTTTTCTTTCTCAACCAACTCGAACTTTTGTTTTCGCAACGCATCGGCACGTTGTTCCGCTCGGGTCAGAATATCCAGATTCAACAGCAGACGTTTTTGTTTCGTTTCATATTCATTTTGTTTCGTAGATTCAAGGGTTTTGATCCGTGTGCTGATCTCTTTGAGCCGATTGCCGATCTTATCAAGCTTTTCGTCAAAGGTTTCAGGCTGCGTTTCAGTCTGAGTTTGAGACTGATTTTCAACAGTTCCGCCAACAATTTGTTGATTTTGATTTTGATACTGGTCGGCCTGACTGATAATGACGGGCAATGTATTTGTTGAAACAGGTTGCGGAATTGATGAAGTTTTTGTTGTTTTTTTTGTTGTTTTCTTTTTGGTTTGAGCATTAACGGAATTTGTAATCCCAAACAATCCGGTCAGTATTAATACTGCCGCCCAAATCACCGTAAATTTTCCAGTCGAGTTTTTCATAATTCTATTTTAACTTCTTTTTGTCAGTCACTTTTTTGTCAGGCAATAGATCGCCCGTAAAAAATTCGATAATATTTTTCCCGGTTCCGACAAACGGAATCGCGTCCAGCCCTGAATTTATGACGCCTTTGACGACACCTTTTCGCTTGATGTCATAGCCGACAAGTCCGATTGCCATCACTGTTCCGAGATATGGAACTGATTTTGCAATCCTTTTTGCCGCCATCCAGCCGCCGGCTTCCGCCGCTTTTCTTTTCAAATTCTTTTTGTTTTCAGCCATTCTCTTTTAGTTCTGCAATCGCTTGATTTTTTTGATGTTAAAAGAATACTCTAAATTTGCACGAAGTTTCCACAATAAAGTTCCATTAAAGAAAATTTATGTCTCTGAAAATCGAGAAACTTTCAAAAAGATACGAACAGAATTGGGCGCTCAAAGATGTTTCATTTGAAGCGAAAGCAGGCGAAATTCTCGGAATTTTCGGTGTCACAGGCGCGGGGAAATC
>JANPDZ010000774.1:0-4098 GCA_031431735.1 Acidobacteriota bacterium
ATATTTCATCAACGCCCGATTCTTCAACGATCTTGCCCGTGTACATCACACAAACGCGGTCGGCAACTTCGGCAACCACGCCCAAATCGTGCGTGATCAGCAAAACGGCAAGTTTGCGGGTTGTCCGAAGTTCGTCGAGGAGTTCGAGAATCTGCGCCTGAATCGTGACATCCAAAGCGGTTGTCGGTTCGTCAGCGATCAGCAATTCGGGGTTACAGGCGAGAGCCATGGCGATCATCACGCGTTGCCGCATTCCGCCCGAAAGCTGGTGCGGATAATCTTTGACACGACGGCTCGGGTCAGGAATCGAAACTTCTTTCATCGCCTTGATCGCCTCGTCCCACGCGTCTTTTTTGTTCAATTTTCGATGCAGACGCAAGGCTTCGGCGATTTGCTCGCCAACCGTAAAAACCGGATTAAGCGACGTCATCGGGTCTTGAAAAATCATCGCAATATCGTTGCCGCGAATCTCGCGCATTCGGTCATTGCTCGCTTTCAGCAATTCTTCGCCTTTGAATTTTATCACGCCGCCGGCGATTTTACCCGGCTGCGAAATCAGTCGCATTACCGAAAGAGCGGTAATTGATTTTCCGCAGCCTGATTCGCCGACCAGCCCTAAAAGCTCGCCTTCGTCAACGTAAAAACTGACATCATTGACCGCTTTAACCAAACCCGCGCGGGTCGGAAAGTGGGTTTCTAAATTATTAACTTCGAGCAAATGGGTCATTTTTAATAAATTGTAAATGTATATTCCACAGGTTTTGTAACAGAATATCGGACACCGTTTCTTTGCGCCGGAATAAAAAGTATTAGTTGAGCAGCCAGAATAGCCTGCTCGGTTAATCCATCAGAAAGCCCTGAAACAACACTTATTGAACCAATTCCGCCGTTTGCCGAAAAAGTTACTCTCAAAACCACTTTTCCCTGTGTTTGGTTTTTCCGCGCCTGATCGGTGTAAAAGGCGCGCGGTTTTAATACAATTCTGACTCCGCTAGTAGTTGATTTATCAATTGGAACTTGTGGCGTTAAAATACCGTTTGGATTTCCGCCACCTCCTCCTCCTCCAGATCTCGTTGATTTATCAGTATTTTCTTTGACGATTTCATCACCCAAAACTCTTGATGCGCCAGTTCCGATTTCAATTCCGGTTATTGTTTTTTTTTCGGTTTTCAAGGATAAAAAGAAATTTTTTACTTCTTTATTATTTTCAACGGCACCAACAACAACCATTTCAAACCAACGGTTATTTTTAGAATCATTGGCAAGTTGATAAATTTCATTAGTGCCAATAAGTTTTGTTTCGTTTGATTTTTTCGCTGGAACTTCTTTAAGAGCCAACGCGGTATTATTTTTTAGTGTTTGGATTCTGTTTTCAAAATTTTGTTTATCAAATTCTTTCTGTTCACGACAATATTCGGGAACATCTATTTTCTTTGTTATTCTCACGACATAGCCAACTCCTTCGGCGTAACTTCCAAATGCAAAAGTTTCTTCACCCCGACATTTGTTAGTTTCATCAATGACAATCGGGAGCTTGGGCATCAGAAAAGTAACTTTACTGCTTTTCACTGAATAATTTACCCAGTTTATTGAAGTTGTTGTTGAAGTTGTTTGCGCAAAGCCCAACCAATCGAATGCGAATACAAAGATTAACATTAATAACAGATTTGGTAAGATGGTTATTTTCATAGCTTGATTTATTAATTCCATTTCTAAAAAAAGTTTTCGGCTTTTATTTCCTTAGCGTGCAACTCTTTTTATCGCTTTTTCTTCAAACAGATGTTATCATTTTTTGAGAAAAATTCTATTCCGCAGTTAATTTTCAGGAGATTTTTATAGTGAAAAAAAGTTCAATTCTGTTCGGTATTATATTTTCGTTAATTTTAGGGTTTTCAAATGTTTTTGCTCAAAATTCGGCAGTTTCTAAAATTAAACCCAAAACCTCGCCCGAAATCAATTCCGTTACAAAAACAAATAAGGTAGTGACATCCGAAACTATCGAAGCTGATCTTGCAGAAGCGTTGACCTTGATTGAATCAAATCACTTCGACGGCAAATCTTTAGATTATAATGATCTCTTTAAGTCCTCGATCGATTCAATGCTGCACACGCTCGATCCGCACTCAAATTATTTCGATGCCAAGGAAACAGAACAATTTCGCACCGATCAAAGCTCACGATATTTCGGGATCGGCGCAACGATCGGCGATCTGGCGGACGCGAACGGTACTGTGATCGCGACTTTTATCAAAGCGACCTTTGAAGGCGCGCCCGCGAATCGCGCCGGACTCGGCTACGGCGACAAGATTCTCGAAGTCAACGGTGTTTCGATGATCGGCAAGCCATTCAACGAAGTCAGAACCTTTCTTCGAGGACCACGCGGAACTGTGGCAAAACTCGTTGTCGAAAAATACGGCACCGGCAAGCGCCAAACAGTTGAAATTATCCGCGATTCGGTTGCTCAACCTTCAATTTCCGAAGCTTATATGATTCGTCCCGGCTTTGGATATATCAATATGTCAGGTGGATTTAACCAAACAACTTTCGCCGAATTTCGTCAGGCAATGACCAGACTCAAAGCCGAAGGAATGCAGCATCTGATAATTGATCTGCGCAACAATGGCGGAGGTTTGGTTAGAGAGGCTTATTCCATTGCCAATACTTTTCTAGGGAAAGGACAGACGGTATTCACCCAAAAAGGCAGACTAGACGGTACGGCTGACACTTATCCTTCAACTAATCCTTCACCTGAGGAAATGCCGCTCGTTGTTCTGGTCAACCGCAACACCGCTTCCGCCTCTGAAATTCTTTCTGGTGCGCTTCAGGATCACGATCGCGCCTTGATCGTCGGCGAAAACACATTTGGCAAAGGATTAGTGCAAAATCCGTTTCAACTTGAATACGGCTCGATGCTGCTGTTGACCATTGCCAAATATGAAACGCCTTCCGGGCGATTGATCCAGCGCGATTATTCAAACGGAAATCTTTACGATTATTACAATAAAAGCGGAGCTTCCGATGACGAAAACAGTAATCAAACTCCAAAGGGCGCGGAAAGCAAAACCGATTCCGGCCGAACGGTGTACGGCGGCGGCGGAATTATGCCGGACGAAGTTGTCAAACCGCAGACATTGACCGCAGATCGGGTTCGCATCCAACAATCTCTGATCAATCCTGTATTTGCCTTTTCACTCGATTTAGCTTTCGGTAAAATTGCCGGATTTGAAACCTACAAGGTTGACCGCCCGATCAAATTTGATTACGACATCAAAACAAAGGATTTTGAAATTACCGATACGATCTATCAGTCTTTCAAAAATTTCGCGGTTCAAAAATATAAAATCCCGGCGGGACAGATTGAAAAAGAAAAAGAATTCGTGCTCAGAATCATACGGACCGAACTCGTCACTGCTGCTTTCGGTTCGCAAACTTCTTTTCAGGTTTTTAACGAATATGACAATCAATTGTTGCGGGCGATCGAATTGATGCCGCAAGCCAAACAACTGGCGATTGAAGGCGCAAAAGCCAATGCCAAAAAATCGAATGCAAGTATGAACCGCTAAAGTTGGTGAACTAATCCACGAAGTTTCACGAAGAAAACACGAAGTTTTTTTCGTGAAATATTTGTCGCCCTTTATCGGTTCAGTTTTAGCTAATCCGCAACTTTTTCTTCCTTCGTGAAATCTTCGTGTCCCTTCGTGGATAATTTCTTAATTTCAAATAATTTCCAATGATTAAGTATTTTTGTGCGGTGATTCTCGATTCTTGCTTTTTCTCAAACACAAGACAAGTTAGGAAACCTATATCTTTCAATCAAAAAGCCGGCAAATCAAATTGCCGGCTTTTTTTGTTAACGTGATTAAATTGATTTTAGGACATCGCCCATCTTACCAAATAAAAAATTCCGAAGCCTGCGCCGATCACAAGCAGAATTAAAAAGATGATCGCTGAAGCGACAATCAATTTGAATTTCTTAAAACGATTTTCGTCCGGCGGCGAAAGCTGATTTTGCGGAAAATATGGCGGTGGTCTGTTCATAAAATTAGTTTAATGTTCCAAGTTCCAGGTTCAAAGTCAATAAAATAAACGTTATCATTT
>JANPDZ010000775.1:0-7351 GCA_031431735.1 Acidobacteriota bacterium
CCAATCACGACGATTGATTCGCCTTCGAGCGGCACGCGCTGCATAATTTGGAGCGGAACGGCAGTTCCCGCCGGAACATCAACTTGCAGAAGAGCCAGATCGCCTTCGCCGTCAATCGCCAGCACGCCTTTGACGGGAAACTTTTTGCCGTTGAACAGATGGATCTCGGCGCGGCTTGATTTTTCGATGACGTGGCGGTTGGTGATGACTTTATCGCTCGCGACAAAAAAACCGCTCCCGCGTGAAAGCGTGTTGCCTCTTGCGTCAAATGTCTCAATGGCGACCGCCGAAGGCTTGATGCGTTTGACAAGCTCAGGCAAAAAGTCCTGTGCCACCGTCGCAAACGAGCCGGAACACAGAACGATAAAAAGAAAGATTGTTTTTACGGCAAACTTCATCTATTGGTCGACGAGCAAACTTCATCCGAATTATAGAGTTTTTATCGAATTGAAACAAATTCAACACCAAATAAAACGGTTTCGCCTGAATCAGATGCCTGACCGCGGCGAAACCGTTGGAAGTTTTATAAAGACTGAACGATTTTTAACAATCCGAAATCCGAAATCCGAAATCCCAAATCACTTAATGATGCCGTTGCCGTCAAGTGCGGTGTAAACGTCCGTGTTATAAAGACCGAGCCATTTATCGGAATCGGGCGTTTTAAAGAGTTCCGCGTAAACCTGTGAATTAAAACTTTCAAGTTCGAGCGGTTTGGCGCGTTGCTGATTGAGCATTTCGTAAAGTTTCGTGTGAAACAGAAAATCGTTGCGCGTCGTGTCAAGCGCGACGTATCCCGCGAGATTCGTCAAAAGACTCGTGAATTGCGCGGCAGTCAAATTTGTTTTGGCGTTCTGGCGTTTGATAAACTCCACGCTTGCGTCATCGAACTTGGTTGCACCCGCGTAAAGTTTGGCGAGTTTTTTCCAGTCTTCGAGAATGATGTTTTGATCGAAACGCGCAAAATCGTCGGAGATGTCGGGACTAAAACGCATAGAACCGCCATTGATGTCTAATAAAATCGTTCTTTCGGTGGACATTTTCGTGACGGCTCGCGGCGCAACGTCCAACGCGTCCGTGCCGCCCTTCGGTTCGGTCAGCGTAACTTTTGCCGCCGCCACCGATTTATCGCGTTTTGTTTTGATGTCGTCAAACATCGTTTTTCGGTAACGAAGCGCAATTAACTCTTTTTGATTTGCCGGCGCACTGTCAATCGCTTTGTTGATTTGAAAGCCGGCGGTGAGATATTTGAGAAAACCCGACGGGTTGTAAAGACCGGGCAGGGCGTCAATGATCACGCCGTTTTCGTCCAAGATGTAATGAATGCTGTTGCCGGTCAGCGTGCGTTCGATCTTGCGGCCGTCGCCGAAATCAATCGTTACTTTCGGCGCGGGTCTGACGGATTTCCAGTGCAGAACGTAATTTTCGCGTAAGTATTTTGAAATCTCGCTGTTTGAATAAAGCAATGCGCGGAAAAAACGAGAATTGGCGCAACTGAATTCTTCGTTCAGATTACCTAAAAGCCTTAAAGACAGAATCGGTTTGTTTTTGGCGTTCGCTTCTTTTTGAGCCGCTTCCAAATCCGTGAACCAGAAAAGTTGCGAAGCATAAACGTCCTTTTGCATCGCAACCGAGTCGAGCGCATAGGCAATCCGTTTCCAATCGTCAGTTGCTTGACCGGTTTGCAAAAAATTCGCGATCTCGGCGGAATATGTCTGAAAAAGCGTGTCCAAACCGTCTTTGCCGAGAAGCCGTAGATTTTTTATTGCTTCGGTTGATTCGGCGGAATCATTTGAAATCGCCTGCAGGGCAAGTTCTTCCTTGGTTTTCGATTCGGCAAAAACCGTCGCCGCAAGCATTAAACTAAGAATCGCCAACAGCCAAAAAGTTTTAATTTTCATAAGTTTCTCCTTTAAGTTGTAAAAAGAACGACTTTCATTGGAGAACTTGCATAACGATTTGGTTGCCTTATGAGAACACGGGGCGGTCGCCCACTCGGTATTCTGATTTTGAGGTGAAAGTCTGCCGGTAGTTTGGTTTTTAGTTTTTGGTTTTTGGTTTTTTGAAAGAAATTACAGATTGGCGTTGAATTTCTTGTCAATCCGTTTATTTTTCCGCGCATCTCGTATTTAAAATCATTAGAGGTTACGTAGAATAAAACCAAAAACCAAAGACCAAAGACCTAATCAGGTACAAAATCATTCGCTTAACCTTTCGATAAAATCGGCAACATCAGCGAAAGATTCGGCGTAGAGTTCAGCCGGAAATCGTCGGCGAAAATGGTCGTCGGCGAATATCTTACCGCCTAAAATAATCGGGATTTTGAGTTTTACCGCCGTTTCGCGAAATTCTTTATAGTCGCGTGAAAGTCTTTCAAATTCGGTGAGGTAGGTTGCCGAAAGACAGACGGCTTGCGGCGAGTATTGCAAAATTTCTTCATTGAGCGAAAAAAACGGTGTGTTGGCACCGAAATTCATCACTTCCCAACCTTCGTTTTCAATCGCTAATTGCGTGAGATACGTCGGCAACTCGTGCATATCATCTTCAAAAGCCGCGCAGAAAGCCATTTTCTGCTTCATTACAGGCAAGGGAAGCGAGTTGCGCAATTTATGGACAGCGTAGTGTGCGGCCCGCGTTGCCAGATGTTCCTGGGCAATGCTCACTTCGCCGCGATACCATAATTCCCCGACACGCTGCATTGCCGGAGCGATCAGACGATCAAGAATATCCGTCAGAATTGTGCCTTGCAAATATGCGCTGATAATCAGATTGGCCGAGTCTTCTTGACAACCCGAAATCAGCAGATCAAAAAGCGACGAATCGGAGTTGATCTTGTTTTTTCGCCGCACGGCCGAATTTAAGACCGACTGGTCGCCGTGACAGGTCTTTTGCCCGAGACCTTGGTCGCGCTGGAAACGGGCGATTTCTTCGGCGCGAAATCTTCGGTGCTTGCCGCTGGTGCGTTCCGATTTTAAAAATCCGGCATCTTCCCAACGTTTGACGGTGGCATCGCTCACGCGGCATAAACGCGCGACTTCTTTGGTAGTTAAATAATTTGACTCTGACATTCGCATTCTAATTGTAATTTATTTACCTGAATAGTCTAAGAACTTCGTCTGTAAAAAAAATCGGAACGGTTTTTTTGATAAACTACTTAGATTATACATAAAACGCCCAAAACGCTCAATTATCAATTGATAAAATTTGAATTATTAAAAAAATCTAAAAAGAATCAATATTTGCTTGACAAAGTGTTGAACGATTTATAAGATAGAAATCGCTCAAATCGCATACAAGGTTTGAAATAAAATTTGAAAAAGGGAAGATTATTTATAATGAAAAAATATATGAAAGGATTATTTACGGTAGTTGCGGCGGCATTTTTGTTTATCGGTGTGCAGAATGTTTCGGCACAAAGTATGAAAGACACACCGAAAGATATTGTTGACACGGCGGTCGCGGCGGGACAATTTAACACTTTAGCGGCAGCACTGAAAGCCGCCGGCTTGATTGACGCGCTCAAAGGAAAAGGCAAATTTACGGTTTTTGCGCCGACCGATGAGGCTTTTGCCAAACTTCCGGCGGGAACTGTCGAAATGTTGCTGAAACCTGAAAATAAAGAAAAATTGAAAGCAATTTTGCTTTATCACGTGGTCAGCGGACAGGTCGCAGCCAAAAAAGTTGTCAAACTTAACGGCAAAGATGTCAAAACATTGCAGGGCGGAACGGTTCGCGTTGATACGTCAAACGGTGTCAAAGTCAACCAATCAGCGGTCGTTAAAACAGACATCAAAACAAGCAACGGGATTATCCACGTTATTGACACGGTTTTGATTCCGACGAATTAATGGGTTTTCGAGCAAGGGTTTTTCGAACAAGGGAAGGTGTAAAAGGCGGGTAAAACCAGATCGCCATCATTCTTTAATAAGAATGATGGCGATTGTTTTTTATGGAAGACATACCAATAATTCTGCAAATTACTTCGACTATCAGAAACAAAGAAATAGGCCACGGACAAACGCGGATTTAGCCGATTTTCGTGGATATTTTAAAACTAATCAGCGAAAATCCGCGTTTGTCCGTGGCCCGTTTTAATGATTTTTCGACCCTTGATTCGCACCTACTTTGAATAAGCCCTGATGAAGGGCGTGATTTGGATCATTCAAAATCGTGCAATATCCATTTTTCTGCTATGTCGGATGTTTTTAGTCTCAGTAGATCCAAATTTGTAAAAATGGTTGACTTTCGACCGTTTGAATCGGCAATCAACCCCGATATAAACAATAAAATTCTTCAATTATTGCAAGCAAAATCTGAATTTCGGCAACATTTTAGGCTTTGGATAAATTAATAATCCGCGCATCCGAAATTTGGATCTAAAGAGTCTTTGGTTTTTTGTCCTTTGCTCTTTTTCAGGAAAATACTACAATTTCAATTATCGTTAAAATAAACTGTCAACCCGACAATTGACAAAGGACAAAAACAGATGAAAATAGCCATCGGCGCAGACCACGCAGGCTTTGAGGTCAAAGAACAAATCAAAAAACAACTCGCGGAAATGAACCTCGAAGTCGAGGATTTGGGCACAAATTCGCTTGATTCGGTGGATTATCCTGATTACGGCGCGGCGGTCGGGCGCGAAGTCGCATCGGGCAAAGCCGACGAGGGAATTATTGTCTGCGGTTCGGGCATCGGCATCGCGATCGCCGCCAATAAAATTCCCGGCGTTCGCGCCGCGCAAGCGTGGAACGAAGAAACGGCGCATCTCGCCCGCCAACACAACGACGCAAATGTTCTTTCGATCGGCGCACGGGTCATTCCCAAAGAAGAAATTTCAAAAATCGTCCGCGCTTGGTTCGATGCTAAATTTGAAGGCGGACGACACGCCGGAAGAATTGCAAAAATTACGGAATTGGAGAAAGAGAACAGTTGACCGTTTAGAAAAAAACTACATAATTCGGGTATTGGATAAGAAAAAACTCCTGAAATAACTGATAATTGAAAGTTGATAATTGATAATGTCGGCGCGAAAAAACCGATTTATCAATTATTCATTATCAAATATCAATTATTTCAGGAGTAAAATTTGCCAAAATTGAAAATTGTTCCAAATTTTCGGCTTATCCATTACTAACGTTACATAATAAACTGACTCTTTTATGCTCATTGTTCTCGTTCCTATTTTTTATTTTTTGCTGTGGCTCGTTGTTTTCAATGGCAAACGAACGGACGGATTGCGCCATACTTTTCTTAAAACGGCACTGCTCGCATTTGCGTTCGTTGCCATTACTACGGAAATTCTCTCGCTTTTTCGCCTTATCAATGCAATCACCGTAATTATTCTATGGCTCGGCGCAAATCTCGCTTTATTCGGCTTGGTCCGCCGGAAAATAAAATCGGGTGTTAGTGAAATTTGGCAAGATTTTCGGGGGAAAATCAAAGCAGTGCCGAAGTTTTATCTGACACTGCTAATTTTTATTTATTCGATAATTCTTATTCTCGCCATTTTTTCACCGCCAAATACCTTTGATTCAATGACTTATCATTTGGCACGGGTTGCCGGTTGGATTCAGTTCGGCTCGGTCGGGTTTTTCCCGACGGCAATTTTGCGCCAGCTTTATCAACCGCCGTTGGCCGAATACACGATTTTGCATTTTCAGCTTCTCAGCGGCGGCGATTATTTCGCAAACCTGATCCAGTGGTTTTCGCTGATTTTGTGCGGCGTTGTGGTCTCGTTGATCGTCAAGGAGTTCGGACAGGATTTGAAAACGCAGACTTTTGCCGTTTTGCTTTCGGCGACGCTTCCGATTGCGATCGTTCAAGGCTCAAGCACGCAAAACGACCTGGTCGCGTCGCTTTTTATTTTGTCGTTTTTCTACTTTTGGCTACGCGCCGTCAAAACAAATTCGTGGACCGATTTTATTTTAACGGGCATCGCGCTGGCTTTGGCTCTGCTGACGAAAGGCACAACATATCTTTATTGTTTTCCGATCGGCGCGTTTTTTGTCGTTGTTCATTTTTTAACGCTCAAAAAAACGGCACTACGTTGGCGTTTTATCAAACAAGTTGCGATTATTTTGGTGATTGCCGCTGCTTTTAACGCCGGTCATTACGCACGAAATTACGATCTTTTCGGCTCGCCGCTTTCGACCGGCGACGAACAGATCAAAACCAAAAATCTGACAGCGGAAATGGCTTTTGCCAATCTGGCGCGAAATTACGCGCTTCACCTCGGCACCAAATCGGACAAATTAAAAAGCTCGTTCGAAGGCTTTATGAAACGAGCTTTCGGCGGCGAACTAAATAATCCCGATTCGACGTGGTGGTGGGAAAATGAATATGCGATAAATTATTCGACGCACGAAGACAGCGCGGGAAATTTTGTTCATATTTTGTTGATAACGCTGGCTTTGCCATTGATTTTTCTGATTCGCTTCGACGATAAAAAATATATTTACGGCGCGGCGTTTTCAATTTTGCTCGGTTTTACGTTGTTCTCGCTTTTGCTGAAATGGCAGATGTGGGCGAGCCGTCTGCAAATGCCGCTTTTTTTGCTCGGATGTGTTTTGGTTGCGATTGTCATTGCCCGGCTTTTGCCGCGAATGGCGTTTCCGATTGTGATAATTAGTTTTGTTGCTTCGTGGTCGTTTCTTTTCTACGCCGAACCGCGCCGATTATGGTCGGATGACGGCAAATTTGCTCTGACACAGAACAGCCGCAAACAAAACTTTTTCAAAAATCAGCCCGAAATCGAACCGTTTTTCGATGAAGCGACAAATTTTATCAAACAACAGCAAGGCGCGTCCGAATCAATCGGGTTGCACCTTGAGTTTAACGATTGTGAATATCCGCTCTGGTTTTTGCTGAAAAAAGATTTTCGCCAAAAACCATATATTTATCACGTCGGCGTCAAAAATGTTTCGTCGAAGTTGATAGGAACGCGCAAGCTGCCCGATTTTGTTATTTCGATGCGAACCGAAAACATCATCGAAGGCATTGAATACAAAGAAGTTTGGAAAAAAGATCCGGTCAGAGTTTTGCAGAAAAAGGAAATTGCCGCGCCGGTAATGTCTCAATAAAAAGTTAGATCTGTCCACGAGCTAAAAGCACGAAATAAATTAATTGTTGTTTATTTTAGTTTGAGAAGTTACGCAGGTTGAACATTAAATTAAGAAATAAAAGCGATTAGATTCGGAATAAGTGATAGGTGAAAAGTGATAAGTGAGAGGTTAAAACCACTTATCACTCATGTTTCGCTCAAAAATAATGTCAGTTAGACAAAAGCTAAATACTAGAACTATCGTATTTGCAACACTTAAAATTTGATGTGTTTTGTTTAACAAAACTATTTTTT
>JANPDZ010000776.1:0-3666 GCA_031431735.1 Acidobacteriota bacterium
GAAGGCGAAAAGACGCTAAAATAAAGCGATAATGATTGAATTTAATTTTCTTTTTCGTGTCTTTCGCGTCATTTCGCGGGCAAACTTCTTACAAACACTAATAAATTTCAACTAAGCAATAACTATGCCGCTCAGTAATGACCAATTTTGCGTTTAACCAATTCGCAATTGCTTTTCCGATTTCATTTATTGCTTATTGTTGATGACAAAACAATTTAGGAAATATTGCAGTATGTCGTTCGCAATGGGATCGCAAAACACGAAAATACTTAATGCACATCTTTTTGTGCATTGATGAAATATTTTCCAGCAAGTTATGTCAGAAACTATTAATTTGTGCGAAATTACTATCCGTAATTCTCAAAAAACAACCAAATAGCTAAAACCGCCGCTAATATGCCAAGCCCGATCGCGATCTTAACGCCCGTGGATAAATTATTACCCTTCACCTGTTTGACCTGCGGATAAAGTATTTGTGTCGATCTGTTATTTGAATCTACAACGACGAAACCATTATCATCCGCTTGACTGATGTATCCATTAACTTTTGTCTTATCTTTTAGTTTGACCTCAATCCGGGCATCTTTGCCAATTCCAAGACCAATAACGCCCTTCTTAATTCCCTCAATCTTGCGAATGTCTTTTCCTTCTTTCGTTTCAGCTTGAACTGAGCCAGCTAAAAGCAGATTGAAAAGTAAAGAAACTAACACTAATACTGAAAATTTTTTGATCATAATATTCACCTCATTTTTCTTATTGTTTTTGTTTGTTTTTGCCATTTTCAGGAGAATTTATCGCGTTAATTTTGGTTCACAGACTGCTTCTTACATAAACAACTCGCCCGAATTCACGCCATGTTCCGTCCTTCAACCTGATCGAATCAACAACTTCCATATTTTTTTCATCAACCAGCCGATAAATTGTCCGACCAAGTTTTGTTTCTTCGGTTCCCCACAAAGCATTTAAAGCATTTCCTTCAATCCGTGCATCAATCGGGAGTGCGTCGCCGCCTGAGTCAAACCAGTTTCCCTGATATTTTTGTTCGTCAATCGCTTTGTAATAAGCAACTCCCTCAAAAATTTGAGTTCCGCCATCCTTTTTTTTCATCTCAATGCGTGAACTGATTTTGACAAATTTGCCGTCCAACACAGTTTCCCAAACCAGATCTATCTTTGATTCGAGTCCCATAACTTTGCCTGCGCCTTTCCAAGTTCCAAGAAAACTTTTGAGAAAATCATTGGTCGTTTTAGTAGTCGGTGACTTGGTTTTGGTAATTGCTTCGGTCTGAGCAAATGTAGTCATCGAAAAGACAATAAAGGCCGCAAAGAGCATAATTTTTTTCATTTGTTTCTCCTATTTTAAAGTTAATAGTTCTGGCTTAAACTCCACGTTCGATTACCTTTCCTTTAATTTAAGCGTTACCCATTGTTCTGTTTTGAAGTTCAAATCAGGAGGCTCGCTTCCGAATAGTAATTCAGGCTTTAAAGTGTCATCAGCCAAAGTCTGTGGGAAAAATTGGGGCGAGGTCGGATTATTTGTAAAGGCCGCCGCCATCCGAAATATTTCACCATCTCGAAATTTCATCGCAACTTTGTATTCGCGGGCGGTAGTTGCCGGAGTCGGAACACTTGCTAACCAATTATTGGTTTTGAGAAAAGTAGAACTTCCTTCACTATTGGCGGCTTGATCGCGCAATCCCCAATTGAACTTTTGGGCGGGTTGCCAAGCCTCGCCCTCCTTTTTATAAATGGCTTGCCCCAATGCGGCAGAAGCATGAAGCACATAAATATCTTTTCCATCGGTCAGATAAACGTGGGACAAACCCGGCTTTCCGCCTTGCAATCCGATTTGCAGAAATTCGCCATCGTGTTTGAGTTTGAGTTGACCTCCACCTTTCAAATCTTGCGTCAGAGCGTCTTTCCACTCGTCATCGTTCATTTTGCCGTCAACCGTAATGGTCGAACCCTTTGGGACTTCGATTGTTTGCGACAGAATTCCCCCGGTTGTCGAGTTTTTAGATTCAACCTTTTGCAGGATGATATTGGCTTTCTCCACCCTTCTGACATAACGAAAATCGTAAGAAACTGCCCACGTTTTACCGTCATCATTTGAAATTTCGGCGAATTGGCGGACGGTGTTTTCATCAATCTTGAAAAACGTCAGTCGATTGAAGGTCTTTTTACCATCTTTTCCAAGTGTCTCGCCTTCAAAACGCATTGCGCCATTGTTGTAACTTCCTTCAAAACGAAGTGCTCCGGCACCGCTGCCGATCCAAAATTGATACCATTTCTGCGTACTCGGGTCATAATAATTGATGCTTTTGCCGTTGTTTTTGAGCGTGCTCGTCCAATTCTCAAGTAGTCCGCAGCCTTCAGAGATCTGTTGGACAGAATTGGTTCCGGTTTTTTGACCAAGTTGATTGAAGACATCCCAATCGCCAATCCAAAAATCGAATTGGCGCGCCTCCGGCATAAACAGACAAGGCTTGATTTGCCGTTCAGTCAATTCCTGCATCTTTTTGAATCTTGCGTCGTCGCGAATATTATCGAGATCTTTGTCAGCATCGAGGTTGGCAAATTGGGCAAAACCGTTGATGATTGCTTTTTCCAGCCATTCAAACGCCTTGTCCTTTTTATTCAGATGTGAATAGCCGCAAGCGATGTTATACATTGACGCGGGGTTTTGGGCGATGGCAATATTTTTTTGAAAAGCTTCGATCGCTTGTTCATATTTGCCGAGTCCGTGAAAAGAAAGTCCGAGCATATACCAGGCGCGACCGTTATTCGGCTCTTCTTTTGTGACTTCTTCAAACGCCTTTGCCGCTTCTTCCAATTTTTGTTTGTTGAATAAATCACTGGCGGTTATCATTTTCGGTGAGGGTTTTGACGGAGTTTGGGCATTCAACGTCAAACCAAACCCGATCAAAAAAATATAGATTGCCGCATTTACAATGTTTTTTGTTTTCACTTAAAATTTTTCTCCTATCCAAGCTCCGGCAACGATTGATATTTCCCGATCATCTTTCACTGAAAAACAAAACATAATGATCTTAGACAAATAAGCAGATTTTCTTCCTTAAGATACCGATGGTGGATGCGTTTCTTATCAATCAGGGAATAAATTGTATCGGCGTTCTGACACATTACTAAGGCAGCTTCGGCAGGAGAGATCATATTGACTTCGCGTTCGCAGTCTTCACACCATGTCCGTATGAAATAACGTTTCCGCCTGATAATGTAAACCTCGCTTGTTTCAATAAAAACTTCGGTTCTAATATCCGCCACATTTTTTCCTCATTTGAAAATTTTCGATCCGGAGACTTGTCTTCTCCATAAATTTGTTTAGAATGAGGCAAGTTAAAGTGCCATAGTTGCTGCCATGTCCTGATTAACAGTTATCACACGTTATTTGTAATTCTTGCCTCGTTCACAATTCTAAGAAAACTTTTGTTTGAAAGTCTTGAAAGTTTTATGAAAGTTTTATGAAAGTTTTTGTGAAAGCGCAATCGAGAAGGTTATGAATAATATTGACACTCTCCACCTAAACCGAAACGGTTATACTGCCGTAGGCGATTCTAAAGACAAGCACGGCGCAACCGCCCACTTTACGTCTTTATGGCTTACTTTTTGAAGTGGAATCATTGCAGATTCCTGTCCAAGCCTTTTG
>JANPDZ010000777.1:0-5683 GCA_031431735.1 Acidobacteriota bacterium
TGGACGAGCGAGAATCCTTGGCTTGCGAAAATGATCCCCATAACTCATCAATAATTGCCTCAAAAGTTAAACTTTGTAATGGTCTCATCCAAAAATGATGCCATATCTGCTCCAAATTGCGAAAGAACTATTTTCTCATCACCCCATTTCTATTGCCTTTTTTTCACTCACCGAGAATTGCTGATAAAAGGTACGACTACACTCTATTTACCCCATCTGATTCAATTACCGAAGGAAACAGGAGCAACTTAATAGTTGAATCAAAAGGCGTCAGTTAATCGGATGTATGGGAAATAATAGCGGCATCGGATTCGTCAACCGTGTCGGTGACATTTCCAAGCCAATCAATCGCTTACGGCTATCAGACGAGTTACAGCTATGACACCTTGAATAATCTGACGACCGTTTCGCAAGGCTCACAGACCAGAACATTTTCATACAGCAGTTTGGCGCGTCTTTTGACGGCAAACAATCCCGAATCGGGAGCAATCAGTTACGTTTACGACGGCGAGGGAAATCGCGTCAAAAAGGTGGTTTATGAGGCGAACACTACAACCGTCAAGGAAGAAACGATCTTTGTTTATTCATCAGGCAAGTTGGTCGAAGAATATTCCACTAAAACGCCGCCATCTCACACGGGTTTCTTTGCAAACTTAGCATAGGCTGTTGAGTCAAAATTTAATCTGTTTCATCGTCCAAAATCTTGACATCAACATTGGTTTGCCGAAAACGCGAATATTCGAAACTGATTTTTGTATGTTTGAAAGCAGAATATTTGTCGTTGCCTTTTTCTTTTTTTGCCTTAAAGATGGTCAGCGAGATGTTTTTTGGAACAAAAATTCCGTAGTCGCTTGGCTGATACTCGAACAAATTTGAAACAAGCACGATCGGTTCACTGGTTTGTGCCGTTAAATTGCGTTCTTCGCGCCGGATTTGAAATGTTTTCTCGTCTATCCACAATTTTCCGCTTAGTAAAAAGTCTGTTTTTTTGAGTTTGCCGGGAATGTCGAAATTAAAACTTACCGTTAACTCATCGGTCGTTTTTTTGTCTTTTTCATTGACAAGTATATTCGGGCTCTTTTTTGTTTGCCGGTAACTGATGACATAAACCTCGTTGCCCTGTAGATTTTCCTTGCCGTCGAGCTTGAAATCGAAAAAACGGATCAGATTCGGGGCAAGTGCGACACCTTGATTGAGCGTCAAACCGCTGACTCGCCAGGTTGTATCATATCTTAAACCATCGCTTTCTAGTTTTTTCAGCTCGCTTTCAAGCGTTGTTTGTTTATCGAGTTCCGCTAAAAACTCTTCGCCGCGTTTCTGGCTGTCGGGAATCAGTTTGCCGTTGACTTCGAGCACATTGCGGAGTTCGGCAGTCGCATTCGAGCTTTTACCCGATTGATAGACCAAAAAACTCGATTTAATGGTCGTTTTTTTATCAGAATCGCCATTTTTGCCGAATTCTTCAAATGTTTTCAGCTCGTCAGCCAATAGATTTTTGAATGTTTCGCGGTAAAACCCGATCTTTTTTTGTGATTCTGTCAAAATCGTTAAGAGCGAGACGGCAGAATTTTGCGCGAAAACAGTGACCGAGTTGAAAATTATTAATACAGCGGCTGTATAAATAGATTTTTTCATAAATTTCACCCATTTCATCCTAAACTTGATATATTAGAGATTATTTGAAATAACTATCCACGAAGTTTCACGCGTTGGAAACACGAAGGTTTTTCGCTTTTTTTGAAATATTGATCGCCGCTTATCGGTTCGGATTAAATCAGTCGGCAACTTTTCCTTACCTTCGTGACCTTCGTGAAATCTTCGTGTCTCTTCGTGGATAACTTCTTTATTTCAAACTTGATATATTATTGAAACATATTTTCTACTAACAACGAAACAATCTATGAGTGAACAAGCCGAAATCTGGGAAATAATCGAATCAAAAGAGATTGCCGATTGCCGCGTCTTTAAGGTGCGCGAAGATTTATCGCAAAACGGCGACAAACGGGCGAAGTTTTACGTTATTGAAAATCCTGATTGGGTCAATGTCGTGGCGGTCACAAAAGATTATGACATTGTTTTGATCGAACAATATCGGCACGGGATCGGCGAAATAACTTTGGAAATACCGGGCGGAATGATCGACGGTGACGAATCGCCCGAAACTGCCGCACGGCGCGAACTGCTCGAAGAAACGGGTTTTTCGTCCGATGAATTTGTGTTTTTAGGGAAATCGCGCCCGAATCCGGCGATAAATAATAATTGGATCTATCATTTTGCCGCGCTCAATGCCGAAAAAACGGAAGAAGTTGAATTTGACGACCACGAATCGGTCGTTACAAAATTATGTCCGATGATGGCGATTCCGAATTTGATGAAATCGGGAGAAATTTCGCATTCATTGGTCATTGCTGCAATGCAGTATTTTTCGTTTTATATGATGAAAGTTTAAAAATATATGCGTTTACCACGAATAATTTTGCTATTGTTAATCGGCATTTTTGTCGCGCAGATGAGTTATTATTATTTGAATCTGCCCGAAACGATCGCGTCGCATTTTGACGGCTCAGGAAATCCGAACGGTTGGATGTCGAAGTCAACTTTTGTGATATTTGAGTTTTTTCTACTTATTTTTGTGGTCGGACAATTTATGTTTGTGCCGCGATTGATTGAAAAAATGCCCGCGTCCTTGATAAATCTGCCAAACAAACAATACTGGTTGGCAGCCGAACGCCGCGCCGAAACTTTTGCGCTGATCAGAAATTATTTTGAATGGTTCAGCGTCGTGCTTCTTATTTTATTTATTGCGATAAATCAACTTGTTTTTCGCGCCAACTTAAATCACGAAAATCTTTCTGACAAAGAAGCGTGGCTGATTATCGCGGTATTTCTGGCGTTTGTACTTGTTTGGCTGATAAGTTTGGTGCGAAAATTTAGAAAACCTTAATGAAACTATTTTACTCGATTTTAGTTATCGTTATGCTGATTTTGTCTGCAAAAGCTGAAGTTTATACTTCATCAGACGGATATAGATTTGAGGTCAGTCTGAACTTGCAAAAAACTTCGATAATGCTTGGCGAACCGATTTATATGGATTTTGAAGTGAAAAATCTTTCGAGTGTTGATTTGGGAATTCTTTATGGCGGCGATTATCGAAATGAATTTGGGAGACCCGATAGTTTTGACATCAAAGTTATTAATAAAGATAAAGAAATCGTTCCGAAGCCAAAAACCAGGACAATGGGCGGTCTGATTGGTTTCCTAAAAAGTCCCGTCGGTCAAAGTTATAATTTAAGACTTTATCTTCCGCATTGGGCGACGATTGAAAAAGCAGGAGATTATCAAATTCAAATTGAAAAAGATCTGGTTGTAAAAAAATACGATTTGAAAAATATGCGTTTTGATAATTTGCTCAAGGGAGTTCCGGTCAAATTAACCGCAAATATAAATGTCATCGCTTCAAACTACAAAAAAATGGGTGAAGTTATTGATTCAATCGGTAAAAAACTGGTCGAAGGCGATGATACAGCCCGAAGACTTGTGCCCTTTATTAAAGACGAAAGAATTATTAAATATCTTGCTCAAGCAATTCAAAAGAATGAATGGCTGATGCGTCATTTGGCAAAATTCAATGACGACCGCGCATTGAACGCAATTGTCAGCAGAATTAATGATAAGGAACAGGAAGTCAGAAGAAATGTTTCGGTTTCGTTGGCTTTGAGTGTTCATCCGAAAGCGTCTTTTTATCTGTTACAAATGCGAAGCGACAAATATTATGCAATTCGTCTGGATGTCATTCACTATCTCGGCAAGATGAAAACGACCAAGTCAACGCAGATTCTGAAAGAAATGATGAATGATGAAAACGAACAAAACAGAAATGAGGCGAAAAGGTATTTAACAGAACGCACTAAAAAATTGAATTAATATGAAAATCGAATTAACAAAACTCGCCCATGCTCGATCGGGCGACAAAGGCGACACGGCAAATGTCGGCGTGATCGCGCTCAAAGATGAAATTTATCCGATTCTGGTGCGCGAAGTCACAGCGGAAAAGGTCAAATCGCATTTTGGCGCGATGGTCAAAGGCGATGTCGAACGATTTGAACTGCCGAATCTCGGCGCATTGAATTTTCTGCTTCACGAATCTTTGGGTGGCGGCGGAACTTTGTCTTTAATGACCGACGCGCAAGGCAAGACATTTTCAACCGCGCTTCTGAGGATGCAAATTGATTTGCGCGACGAAGAAATTGAGTCGTTGGATCTGAAATAGAATCACAGTAGATTCAAATTTCGGATGCGCGGATGCGCGGAATTCTGAATTGGGATTAGGCCTCGAATCAACAACCAATCCGCAATCCAACATCCCCAATCCGAAATTTGGATATACTGAATCTATTAAATATTGACAGGCTGGGGTTTTTGAATATGAAAAAGAATCACATTTTGCTTTTGTTGGTCGTTTTACTTTTCACTGTAAATTCCTCCGGTCAGAATACTGCTTCAACCATTAGCTTAAAGGCTGCCCGGGTGCTTCATCAAAATATATTAAAAACCTTTAAAGATGACATTAAAGAAAAATATTATGACCCGAATATGCGCGGAATTGACATTGAGGCCAATGCAAAAAAAGCAAGCGAATTGATTGAAGATGCCAAATCCATTGAGGAAATGGATGATATTATCGCCAGATTTTTATATCCATTCGACGATTCCCATCTTTTTTTTAGTCCCCCAAGTAATACGATAAAGGTCGAATACGGCTGGGAAATGATGTTCATTGGCGATAAAGCATTTGTCACAAAGATCGAGAATGACAGCGATGCCTTCAAAAAGGGCGTCCGGGTCGGCGACCAGATCTATATGGTTGAAGGTTATATTCCGACGCGGCAAGAATTTTGGCGGTTTCGGTATCATTTCAACCTTGAAACCTTCGCACTCTTAAGCCGCTATTAGACGTTGGATTCTCCACCCATAATCTAACGCGTAGCAGATTTGGATGGAGAGGAAACGGCTCACAACCTACGCGCTTGTTTTCACTATCTAAGTATATTATATAGGACTTTCGCTTAGAATGCGGAAGCCCGCACGAAGTAAGGGCGAAAACACACTTACTTCGTGCGTGTTTCTGCATATTTCTGCTTTCAAGCGAAAGTCCTATTATATTATCTAACATCGCGTCTTTAGGCACTTTTCTAACGAAAAGAAACAGTTCAACATACGCGACGGGCAATAAGTAAATTTGCCCAAGTTTCGGAACACCTTGTGGACTTCCCGCTTGGCTATTACAGGAACAAAGCCACTTTCATAATCCGCTTCGGATTTGATGGTGGTGATTTACCCTCGCGCTTACGCACGGGGCTTTATGCTAACGCCCGTTTTCACGGGCTAAAAACTAAATTTCGCCGGTTAATTTAATCTAACAAAGTAGAATTAGGAACATGTAAAAAATAACTTAAGCAGGTCAGCATATATTTTGCGACATAATGACTTTGCGGAAACACGCTACGCTCGTAAGTGTGTAATTCGCCCTTACGAGCGTAGCGGGCTTGCGGCATTATGTCACGAAACTTATTCATCCCTGCTTATACGGATTACACTTGATAAATGTGCATTAGCCGGATTCAACAAGTCAGAACCCTGAGCGGTCGCGACTTGCTTTTGATTCACACGAACAAGTCCGTCG
>JANPDZ010000778.1:0-4896 GCA_031431735.1 Acidobacteriota bacterium
GCGTATCTTTTGTCCGACACTTTCAGCGTCGCCATGGATTATCAAACTGACGTAGGGTGTCGCTCACGATGTTCGCTTTACCCTACGCTATTATATTTGTCGCTTTCAGCGACCAAAACCAATTTGCGTAACATGAGTTACTAATACCATTTCTGTACTTGGTTAAACGAAGGAAGATGTCATTTTGAATGAATTGGATTTCTGATTTTTTTTGAATAGAACTTTCGCTTAACTAAAATCACAACGCTGGAATCCTGATTTGTGATTTTATGCCACTTACAGCAACATTGCAAAATATTAGCTTTTCTCCACTTCCTCAAAGTTTAGACCTAATTGTTTAGAGGCTTCCTTAGCATTTTTGTATTGCTGTTTTGATTCTGTCAATGGACTGCTTTCGGTTGAGCTGATTTTGAAACTTACTTCAATTTCAACCTTATTTCCGTTCATTGTAAATGGCGCGATAAAATACCCAAATGACGCGGTAAATTGATCGAGGGGCAATTTACCGGAAATCTTAATTGATTTGAATTCTTTCGCTGTCGAACCGGATGTTTCGGTTTTCTTTCCTTCGTCAGTGACATTTACTTTCGTCCAATTGTCGGGCGGGTAAGTTTTTCCGTCTGTTGTTTCAATTTTTTCCGGCGCAGGTTTTTTGTCTTTATCAACCAACCAGTAATTAGAATCTTCCACATCAAGAAACGGGACATTTTCTTTCAAATAATATTTAGTAAATTCTTTACCGTCGCCGGAAGCGATGCAGAATTGTCCTTCAAAACAATACTTTATTAAACTTTTTCGGACGGCTTCCGAATTTGTAATCATCGGCTTATCGTCAAATCTGATAAAGGCTTCGTAGATGTCTTTTACTTTTACTGAAGTTTCCGCATCCGGCAAAAGATTGTTGCGTTTCAGAATTCCCAAGCCGACCGATTCAAGCAACCATTCTTCGGTTTTCAGTGCTTCAAAAACATTGTTATTGATTTGTCCGTCGAGCGCGTCGCGGAATTGTTTGACGCTTAATGTTTGCAAGCCATTCATTACCGAGTATTTCAAAACGGTTGAATACGCATTAACCAAAGCGGTTTCGACTTGTTTGCCTGCGTCTTCGATCTTCTTACGCAACTCCTCTTTCTGGTCGCGTTCGAGTTGCGAATTGTAATCATTACTGATCTTTTCACAGGCAAGAAACTCTTTTACGGTATTCATCAAAATAGTCAGACTATGATTGTTGACACCGAGAAACAGCAGCGTATTTCGATAAATTCGTTCGCTGTTACCTTTCTTCGTGGCAATTTTTTCAATATATTCTTGCGTATTTTGGGCAACTGCGTTTTCGTCGGCGTGAAATTGCGGATTGAGAATAATCAGCGTTAGTTTTTGCTGTTCGGGAACATCTGCGGTTGGATGAATCAAAACATTAAACGGCTGAACAAATTTGCTCTTTGTAGTAATGCGTTTGATGATTTCAGCTTCGATAAAATGTTTCTCAATATCATTTCTGACTTGATTGATTAGAATATTGATGTTCGGTTTAGTATGAAACCAATAGCGTTTGTCGTTTCCGCTTTGCGCGTAGTAAAGATAATATCCGGCAGCTTCAAACTCATCTAAAGCACCATTGATGCTGTTATGATTAAAGCCTTCGGGTTCGAGCAGATTGAGTTTTATATCTTTGACCGAAACGCCGCGATTTGCTCCGTCCGCGCCAAAAGAATTGAGCAAAATTACCGCGCCGATGCCTTTTGCCAGATCATATTTGCCGTAATCATTTTTGTTTTCGTCAATCTTGAAGGCGTTTGAAGCCGAACCGGAAACATCTGCCGTGATAACCGCATCAAAACCATTTCCGAAGAGAGTTTTCACCTGTCCTGAAAGCGCGTCAATATTAGCAAAATTAACATCGCCCGCATCAATCAAAAGATTTGCTCCGATGAGTGAATCTTGCCGTTTCCACAAATCCGAAACGATTGATGCAAGCAGACGCAAAACGCCGCGTGTGCGTTGGAAACTGTGATGACTTGCCCAACGAATGCGAAAAACGTCAATCAATTCTGGATGAAAAGGATAAGATTTTCTGATTTTTTCCTTGTAATCCGATTTTGTTGCGTGCGAAGGCATTTCCATCCAATTTTCTTGGAAGGTTTGCATATATTTTGAAGCAACGGCTTCGATCTGTGCCGCGTCGCCGATGTCTTCAAACAGACGGCGGCGAATCACTTCATAAATCTCTTCATCGGTGACGGGTTTTGTGTCCGAACCAACGCGCCGGACGCGATTTTCTAAGGCTGATAAAATCTGATGCGCTTGCGCCGTGTTGCCGACTTCTTGCGGACTGGCGGGAAGCGTAATAATTGCTACACAGTTGTTCGTCCCCGAAATTGCTTCGGTCAATTCCTGCATAAAACTGATCGTTTGGTCAGCAAGCGTAGAATTTCCGACCGTTCGTGCCGAAGCCTTGACGCAATAATCCGCCAATTCATCAATCAAGATCAGCGCAGGTTTGCATTTTTCCAACACCTGTTTGAAAAGTCCGGCAGGTGAAATCAGTTGCTCGTCGTTTTTGCGGACAATTTCGTAAGCCTCTTTGCCGCCGAGCTGATAAGCTAATTCGCCCCAAATTGTTTGAATTATGATTCCTTCAGCAGTTTTTCTGCCCTGCGCCGCATCGTTCGTTGTATTGGTAAAAACGGCGATATTAGCGGAATCGAATTCGGGTTTTCCGGTTGCGGCAATTAGTTCGCGAACACTTTCCGATTCGGCTAATTTTGCTCCGTTTTTGCAGAGATGATAAAGCGAAATGAGCGTGTGAGTTTTGCCGCCACCGAAACCTGTTTGTAAACTGACGACGCGATTTTCTGCGTCTTCCTGTCCGTTTAAGCCTTTGATAACGGTTTTGGCAATTGATTTCAAGCCGGACGTGAAAAAGGTTTTATCAAAAAATAAAATCGGGTTGGCGTAAATTTCGCGTCCCGAACCGAGCGCAACTTCCGCCAAATTAGCGGCAAACACGCTTTCGTCCAATCTGCCTTGGCGAATATCGAGATGCGGCGTAACCGTGCGAAACCACGGCATTACCGATTTCGGATTTCCGATTTCGGATTTCGGATTTGAAGAAGTTTCCGTTTCGGCGAGCGGTTTTGTGTCCTTTAGTTTAACGAGTTCGGCTTCGAGTTCGGTCATTCCGAGAAGATTGGCGATTGTCTTCATATTGATCCAAGCCTTGGTTGCCGCGTCTTGGTCAATGTCGTATTGATAATGCGTTACGTCGTGGCGCACTTCGGCGATCTCTTCAAACCAATTTGGAAGACTGTTATTCTTTTTGCCAAAATCCCGCCTGAGCAATTCTTTGTTTTTGATGGCGAAAAATTTCAGGTTGTGAAAATCAATCTGACTTTCGGGCGTTTTGCCGTGTTGCAGATTCAAGTGCCAATTCTGTCTTTGAATATCGGTCAGTGTTTCGGTAAAAGCGTCCGCCCATAATTCGCCGTGTCTTTCCCGCAAAAGCGCAATCACATAAAGCCGAATCGCTTCCAAAAATAATCCTAAGCCTTTATACAAATTATCCTTGTCATTTTGATTGATATTCATAATCTTTTTGCGTTTTTCTTTCCGATAATTCCCGCGCCAGTAAAACAGCTTCGTGCAGTTTTTGTTGTAATAATTTTTTGTCAGGCAATTGCGTCCAATATTCGGCAACCTTGATGTCGTGCTTATCCAATGCCAATAATTCGACTCTTTCGTTTGATTTTTCCGAGCAAAGAATCAAACCAATCGGTGATTCTTCCCAAGGTTCGCGTTCGTATTTGTCGAGCCAGCGCAGGTAAAATTCCGTTTGCCCGAAATCAGCAGGCATAAATTTGCCGAGCTTTAATTCAATTACGACCAGTCTTCTTAACTTTCGATGATACAAAAGCAGATCAATATAAAAATCGTCGCCGTCAACCGTAATTCGTTTCTGTCTTTCAACAAATGCGAAACCAACGCCCAATTCGAGCAGAAATCTTTCGAGTTCTCTGAGAATCGCATTTTCCAAATCCTTTTCGCTGAACGTATCGGTTAATCCAAGAAAATCCAGAAAATAAGTATCGCGGAAGACCAAATCGGTTGTCAGTTTGTCTTCTTCACGCAATTCGGCAATTTCATTTTTGATAGTTTCTTCGGGCCTTTTGGAGATTGCCGTGCGTTCAAAAAGCATTCCCTGAATCTTGCCACGCAAGGTGCGGACGCTCCAACGCTCGATGCGGCACATTTCAGCGTAGAAGTCGCGTTTTAGCGGGTCTTTCATCGGCAGAATTTCAATAAAATGCGACCAACTCAATTGGTGCGACAGTGTCGCAACAATTTGCGAATCAGGGAAAAATTCAGCAAACTGACGCATTCTGATAAGGTTTGTTCGGGTAAAACCTTTGCCATACTCTACTTTCAATTGGTGCGACAATGACGCGACAATTTCCTTACCATATTCCGCCCGCTTATTTTTCAGAATTTCGTCATTGATGCGTTTGCCGATGTGCCAGTTCATCAAGACGAGCGCGGCATTGACGGTTTGAGCGACGTTTGAGCGCGTTTGTTCGATCAGCGAACGGATTTCGCTGATAAGAACTTCGTCCGATTTCTGCGGTGTCTTTTTGACTTTGGTTGAGATTTTCTTTTCCATTTTTTTTCAGCCCACGAAATACACGAAAGAAACGAAATAAAACCCAACAAATTTTACTAAATTTATTGTAACACCTCAAAAATTAAGTAATTACATTTCAACGAAAGCGAGCGCAGAGCAAGATGTCCAAAAAACTTAAGTTTGTTGAAATTGTCATAAATGGGGGTCTTAAAAAAAATGTAGTTTGTTGGTCATCTTTCTCCAGCCCTTAAATTAATATGCTATTGTGCTATGAGCCC
>JANPDZ010000779.1:0-7247 GCA_031431735.1 Acidobacteriota bacterium
CGGTTTCATGTAGTTTTTGCTGGGCTCGGGCAATTACTTCAATTGACTGGTATGTTGAAAAAACAACAGTCATTCCTTCCTTTTCAGTATGACGGAATTGTTTGAATTGCTTGAGTATTTCGGAAACATTAGTTGAAGCCGGTAATGCCAAATCAACTATACTAAACCCGTCAGAATCCTCTTTTTTTGATTGTTTTTGACTGACGCCTGAATCAGAACAAATACAAATCGGTTTAATTGGTTTTGCGGATTCTGCCGACCATTCGCGCAGCGTTTGACCAAGTAATGCAATTGATGGGACAAGAAACAAGATCAAACCGTTTCCGTCGGTTTCTTTTTCAGCGATTTTTAAAGAAGTAAAAGTCTTGCCTGTACCACAAGCCATTATCAGTTTTCCGCGGTCGAAAGTTTTGAAATATTCGTGGGCATTTGTGACGGCTTCAATTTGATGATTTCTGAGTTTTTTCTGAACATTTCTTGAATTTTCCCCAATCAATCCCTGTTCTAATTTTCCCCAATCAACGGGCGATTCTTCCAAATCAAACAAATTTATTCGTGAAACGGGTGGATGTTGGTTGTGAATGGTTTCTTCGGCATTTGTGCCCCATTTGTTTGTTGTAGAGATCCAAAGGCGGTGTGAAAACCTTGTTGTTTTTAAGTTCTCATCCTTAAATTCACGACTTGAGGTTGAAAGAAATGAATCAACCTCCGGTTTATCAATAATAGAGGTCGCCTGATAGCATTTACATTGAATAGCCCAGAAATCCCCTTCGATTGTTTGGGCAACGAGATCAATACCGGTGTCTTTGCCGCCAAAATCACCACGACCAGGAAATTCATTCCATAACCAAACGTGCTTGAAAAGGGTCGCATAATTGGGATGCGTTTGCAGAAAGGCTTGCATTAAGCGTTCGAATTTATTGCCCTTATCACGCTCCGAATAGGCTTCTTTGCGAAATTTATCCAAAACCGTCTTAAATGATGGTTGAATCGACATATTGATAAATTATTAATATATAGAGATGAAATTTTATTAAAAACCGTCGAAAATGAAATTTATTTTGTATTTGGGTCAATTTAGCAAAAATAACTTAATTTCACAATCCAATAATACGAAACGACATCTTTTGGCGCCTTATGTTGATAAGCCTAAGGGGCAACATTAGGGGCAAAAGAAAAGCGGTCGGAAACACCCAACCGCTAACTTATTGTAAATAATGGTACACCCGGCAGGATTCGAACCTGCGACCCTCTGGTTCGAAGCCAGATACTCTATCCAGCTGAGCTACAGGTGCGCGCGTTGTTTAGATTGTAGTTTGCCGATATTTGATTTGCAAATCAGTTTAGCTGAAATTGACAAACTCTAAATGCTCGTTGTGATAACCTTCTCAGAAATTGCCCACGCGCACACACGAAATACACTAAAAAAGAAGAAATAATTTCAAAGGTTTTTCGTTTAATTCGTGTGTGCGCGTGGGCAAAAAACTTCTAACTTTCCAAGTCATTTACCTTGAAAGTCTTTGCGGATCAATTTGACGAGATTTTTGATGTCAGATTCACTTAGTTTCTTACCGAATGCAGGCATTTTACTGCCTTCGCCGTTGGTGATGACATCAATCAAATCGGCTTCGTCAAAGTTGGCTTTTAACTTTTCCGAAGTGAAATCAGGTGCTTTTAGTTTTTTTCCGTCAACGACCGATTCTCCGCCGGTGCCGTTTTCTTTATGACATTTTACGCATTCTTCGGAAAAAATTTTTCTTACCGACGCGAGTTCGTCAGCCGGGGTTGCCGGCGGTGTGTTTGGTTTGTTTGCCGCCGTGTTGGTTGAATTGGTTGCCGCAGTTGAACTATTTGTTGTGTTTGTTGTAGTTTTGTCGTTAGAACAGGCAAAAATAAATATTGCTAAGGTCGCTGTGACCAGTCCGATCTTAAGAAATTTCATATTTTCTCTTTTTTTATCTCCATTTTATGATTTGATGCCAATTTGTTGAAATTTTAACTTGATAAGTAACGATTTAGCAATCAAACACTTCTATAAGTGTCCGAAAAGTTGAAAACAATACACCAGTAGTGCCTCAGTAAAAAGTTAAAGAAAGAATTATTGCCCACGCGCATAAACGAAATAAGCTAAAAATAAACATTACTGACTCAGTGTGAAAATTGTTTATTTGTCTTCGGAAATGTATGAATCATGTGCGGAAGTGTGCAAGTCGGGTGCGGAAGTGTGCGATTGATGTGCGGAACAATGCAAATCAAAGGCGAAAAGTGAAATTCAACTTCGGAAATGTGAAATTCAACTTCGGAAATGCGGAAATCCATCAACGCAAATAAAAAATTCGGTTGAGTTGGGCGTTTCGACTTTAATATTGAACGGAAATTTTGTATTTTGAATGCGATGAAACAAATTACAAGATTGATTTTCGGGGCGGCGGTTTTGGTTGCGTTGACTGCCGTCGGTGACGCGCAAACCGTCACTAATCTAACGGTTGCGGGATTGTCAAAACAGGTGACGGTCAGGCGCGATGCGCGTTCGATACCCTTTATTGAAGCCGCGAACGATGCGGATCTGTATTTCGCGCAAGGCTACATCACTGCGTCGGACAGACTTTGGCAGATGGATCTGCTCCGCCGGGTTTCACGCGGCGAACTTGCCGAGATCTTTGGTAAACAAGTGCTTGAAGAAGACAAACGCTGGCGCAGAATGGGTTTTTCACGCATAGCCGAGGAAAGTTTGAAGACGCTAAATCCGTCGCTCAAAACCGCGCTCGACAATTACACACGCGGCGTTAATGCTTTTATTGCGACGCTCGATAAAGATTCGATGCCGCCCGAATTTAAGATTCTGCAATACAACCCCGCGCCCTGGAAACCGACTGACACGATCTGTATCGGCAAGATTTTGGCTGACGGTTTGAGTTCGACGTATAGACAAGATCTGATTCGCGTCTCGTTGCAGAATCTATCGAAAGATAAACTGGCAGATTTGACAAATAACATCACGCCTTATGATGTCGTTTTATTTGGAAAAGACGTTGCAAGAGTCGAGAGTCGAGAGTCAAGAGTCAAGAGTTTTTTGAAAATTACAAATGAGGATTTAAGATTTGCCGAAGCGGACGCAAAGATTCGCGAAAATTCGCTCTCAAGAGTCGGACTTTATGCCGAAGATTTGGCGGCTAGTAATAATTGGGTGATTTCCGGCAAACGAACGGCAGACGGCAAGGCTTTATTGGCGAACGACCCGCATTTGCAACCTGCCGCGCCGGGAATTTGGTATCTGACGCATCTTTCAACGCCGGAGATGCGTGTTTCGGGTGTTACATTTCCGGGCGTGCCGGGCATTATTCTCGGTCACAATGAAAATATCGCGTGGGGCGCAACCAATGTCGGTCCCGATGTCCAGGATCTATACCGCGAAACTTTTAATGACAAAGGCGAATATAAAACACCGGCGGGCTGGGAAAAGATCGTCGTTCGCAAAGAAGAAATAAAGGTTCGCGCAAATCCGCTTTCGCCCGTCACTGAAACGCAGACGCTCGAAACGGAAGAAACCCGCAACGGTCCGATTATCACAGATGAGATCGGACAAAAGTTCGCTCTCAAATGGACGGCGCGAGATCCGCAAAGCCAGGAGTTTGAAGCGTTTTTTAAGATGAATCGGGCGCACAATTGGACGGATTTTCAAACCGCTCTGAAAACATATGGCGGAGCGTCGCAGAATTTTGTTTATGCCGATGTGAAAGGCAATATCGGTTGGTATGCGGCCGGAAAAATTCCGATTCGACGGACGGGCGACGGTGCGCTGCCATACGACGGCGCGACCGATGCCGGCGATTGGGTCGGTTTTATTCCGTTCGGTGAATTGCCGCATCTTTATAATCCGCCCGAGGGCTTTATCGTGACCGCAAATCAGCGCACGGTCGGAACTGATTACAAATATTACGGCGCGATGACGCGTGATGCGGCGAACCCTTGGCGGGCGCGTCGGATCTACAATCTGCTGAAAGACAACACCAAAGTTACGATGGACGACGTGCGCAACATACAGCACGACGTTTACAGCAATGTTTACGCCGATCTGGCAAATGAAATCGTGAAAGCGCAAGCGGCTTCGCCCGAAACTCTCGCGGTTTTCAAAGGTTGGGACGGCAAAATGACGGCTGACACAAAAGCGGGTTTGATCGTCAACGAGATCAGAAATTGTGTCGCAAACAAGATCGCAGCCGAAAATAGTATTCCGATGGTTCCGGTGCGCGAACGGCTTTTGTATTGGATCATCAAGGATCAATCGGTGCGGTGGCTGCCGAAAGGCTTTGCCAATTACACGGAATTGCTGAAAACCTGTGACACAGAATCACGGATTAGCCTCGCGAACCCGAAAAGATACGGCGCGGACGAAGCAAACTGGCGTTGGGGCAATTCGTTTGTCGCAAATTTCCAACATCCTTTGGCGATCGTGCCATTGATCGGCGCACAATTTCTGGTCAGATATACAACGGTCAACGGCAGTGGTCTGACGCCGAATGTCGGTTCATATGTTTCGATGCGGCACATCGCGAGCCCGGGAAATTGGGACGCGACGCGCCACGTCATTCCGCTCGGCGAATCGGGAAATCCGTCAAGCCCGCATTTCAAAGATCAATTTGAAGCGTGGCGCACCGGAACACCGGCAATCTTTCCGTTCACCAAAGAAGCGGTCAAAAAAGCCGCGAAAGAAATTTGGATATTAAAGTGAAAAGGTTTCAAAGGGAAAGAGGGAAAGAGGGAAAGAGGGAAAGAGGGAAAGAGAGAAAGGTGAAAGGTGAAAAGGTGAAAAGGTGAAAAGTAAAAGAATTGCCATTCATAATTTAACAAACTTTTTCCCTTTTTCCCTTTTTCCCTCTTTCCCTTTGAAACCTTTCCAAATAGTTCCGGAGTTCGATAAAATCGCTCAGAATGATCGCGGCGGCTTCGTTGTCAACGCGCTTTTTTAATTCTTTGCCGGAAATTCCTTGTTTCCAGAGTCTTCCTTTCGCTTCGTAAGATGTGACGCGTTCGTCTTGAAGAATAACGGGAATCTGCAATGAAAGCGAAAAGTTTCGGGCAAGCCTTCGCGCTTCCTGCGACATAATACTTTCTGAACCGTCAGTGTTAAGCGGCAAACCCAAAACAAGAGTCACGGCATCAAAGTCGGCGAGTAATTGTTTGATTTGCAAGAGTAGTTTTTTCCAACCGGTTCTTTCGATGGTTTTAAGCGGCCGAACAGTAAATTGGAGTTCATCGGAGACGGCAACGCCGATGCGTTTAGTGCCGAGATCAAGGGCAACAATTCTGCCATTTGCCGGAACTTTAAAAACATCTAAAAATTCCTGTTGATTAGTTGTTTCTTTCTCTTGCACGAATATTTCAGTTAGTAGATAATTGTTAATCGTAAAAAAGATTAACATCAAATTGAACCGTTAGAAAATTTTAAGAGGTAAAAGATGTCATTTCGCGGAAAAATAATCCTTGTTGCAGTTTCGACAGTCATTGCGATCTATGCTTTTGTCGGTGGTTTTATCGGCACTTATGTGAGTATTTATGCGCAGCAGCCAATCAACGATTCGGGCGCGCAGATTCGTATCTTTGAATCGGTTTTGCAGCATATTCAAAACGATTATGTTGATGAACCGAATCTGGAAAAGGTTCGCGCCGGCGCACTGCGCGGGCTGGCTTACGGACTGGATCCTTATTCATCTTATCTGACGGCAGATCAGGTCAGAGATTTTCAAGCGAAAAAACAAAACACACTGGCGGGAATCGGCGCCGAATTCTCGCAGATATCTTCTTACCTTTATGTGATTTCCGTGATCAAAGATTCGCCGGCTGACAAAGCCGGACTAAAATCGGGCGATGTTATCGAATACATCGAAAGCAAAGCGACGCGTGATATTTCGCTTTATGATGCGCGTCAATTAATGCTCGGCGAAGCCGGTTCGGGTGTCAAACTTCGCGTTTTGCGCGCCGGCGCAAAACCGCAGACGATTACAGTTTCACGCGGCAGTTACAAAATTCCGGCGGTCGAAGCAAAGGTTGACAGCAACAAAGTCGGCATTATTAAGGTGTATAGTCTCGAAGAAGGCGAAGCGAACGACATCAAAACACAGGTTCAGGCATTATCGAAACAAGGCGTCCAAAAAATCGTTTTGGATTTGCGCGGTGTCGCGGCAGGTAATATTAAAGAAGGTGTCGCGGTTGCAAATCTGTTCATCAAGGACGGCAATCTGGCGCAAATCATCGGACGCGAGAATAAAGTATTGCAAAATTTTGCGGCTGACCCGAACAAAGCAATTTTCAGCGGACAAGTTGTTGCATTGATTGACTTGGGAACTTCGGGCGCGAGCGAAGTCATCGCTTCGGCATTGCTCGACCTGAAACGCGGCGAAGTGGTCGGCGAAAAAAGTTTCGGCGCGGGAACCGACCAACAATTGTTCACACTAAAGGGCGGCGACGGATTGCTGTTGACGGTTGCCAAGTGGGCATCGCCAAACGGAAAAACATTCCTCGCCGAAGATCGCACAAATTCGGGTGTCAAACCTTCGGTTGAAGTGAAGAAACCGGATACGCCCGAACCACTCGATGTTGAGGACATTGTTGACCAACAAGATGAACAAAAACAAAATCCTCAACCGACGACAAGTCCGACTCCGAAAATCGAACAGCCCAAAACGACTGTTAAGGAAGATTTGCAATTGAAAAAAGCACTTGAACTTTTACAAGACAAATCGCTTCCGTCAAAAACCGGTGAGTAAGTTGAAAGGTAAAAGGTAAAAGGTAAAAAAAGTGGCTTGCCTGAATAATTCAAATCAGGACAAGACACTATTAAGTTTTACCTTTTACCTTTTAGTAAAGAAAGTTAAATAACATTACCCAACAAAATAAAGAAGAAAACAGACAAAATACTTTTTCTCTTACTGACTCAGGTTTCGCAAAATGACTTTGAGCCGCATTTTATGCGGCTTTTCCGCGCTTCGCGGATTTTAGCCGCGTCCATTAATGGCGCGGTCAAATGATGGATGATTTTCAAAAGGGCGTTTTAACGTCCTTTTCATAAGGCTTGAGCATTTATCGGCGGCTCAAGCCTCAAACAAAAAGGACGTTAAAACCTAGATTTTGTGCAAACAGGAAATGGACTTGAAATGTAAGCCTTTTGAAAATATTAGTTTAGCCAGAAATTGATTTTTAACAGTGCTCGTTAAATGACCTTTTGGCGACTTTAAATATCAAATTAT
>JANPDZ010000780.1:0-3599 GCA_031431735.1 Acidobacteriota bacterium
TATAAAATCAAATTGAAAGGCAAAAAAAAGCCAAAACTTGTCAAACAAGTAGAATGATGAGGAACAAACAGAACAAAAAAAGGCAAAAATCAGCTTGGAAATCAAACAGGCTTTTTTCTGCTTTTATCTAAAGTCGAGTAACATAAGTAGAGCAATTTTTTAATTATCTGGTATTTCGTCAAATGTTTGTAGTTCCGCCTTGAGGCGGTCTTAGAGTGTCGTAAACTCAAATTTTGTAAATAATTAAATATCTGAATACTCAAACTAAAACCGCCTCAAGGCGGAACTACAAACAGTAGAAAACTTAAAAATTGCTCTAATAAGCAGGTGAGCATAAGTTTTGCGATATTTTGTTTTAGTTCTGAGTTCCGCCTTCAGGCGGCTAAACCGCCGCGCTTCGCTGGCGGTTTCCTGCTAAAGCAGGGACTCAGAACTAAAACAAAATACCTCTTTACTTATGCTCACCTGCTTACTTACACACGAAAGGCTGACGCTTGCACACGAGCAAAAGAAATTTACACACGAGCAGTTGACTTCTGCACACTCGCACCTGACAGTTACACACTTCCGATTTACTCCTACACACTCGCAGTTGTCAGCTACACACTCGCGGTTTACTTGCACACACGAGCATCTGAAAGTTTTGCACGAGCGGCTGATTCTTTTGCACTTCAACCCCAAACTTTTGCACTCGCATCCGAAAGTCTTGCACATTTACCCGAAAGTTTTGCACGAGTAGCTTATTTTATTGCGCCTTCAATCGGACTTGAGGCTGAGGCGTAAAGACGTTTCGGCATTCTGCCCGAAAGATACCCGAGGCGGCCCGCTTGCACGGCAAGGCGCATCGCGGTTGCCATTTGGGCGGCATCTTTCGCTTCGGCGATTGCCGTGTTCATTAAAATCGCGTCCGCGCCGAGTTCCATCGCGATCGCCGCGTCCGACGGAACGCCGACACCCGCATCAACAATGATCGTTGCGTCGGGAAGTTGTTCGCGCATAATGCGAAGGTTCGACGGATTCTGCACGCCCATTCCCGAACCGATCGGCGCGGCCAAAGGCATTACCGCCGCGCAGCCCGCGTCGAGCAGTTTTTTCGCCATGATCAGATCATCCGTGAAATAAGGCAAAACAATAAAGCCTTCTTTGACGAGAATGCGGGCGGCGGCGAGCGTTTGTTCGTTGTCAGGCAAAAGCGTGACCTGATCGCCGATGACTTCGAGCTTGATCCAATCGGTTTCGAGAGCTTCACGCGCCAGACGTGCGGTGCGAATCGCGTGTTCCGAGTCATAGCATCCCGCCGTGTTGGGCAAAATCTGCATTTCGGGCGCTAAGTAATCGAGAAAAGATTCCGTCGCCCGGTCAAGCGGCACACGATTGACCGCGACCGTCACCATTTCGGCACCCGAAGCAAGATGCGCGGCTTGCATTTCTTGATAAGTTCTGTATTTTCCCGTCCCGATGATAAGACGCGAATTAAAAGTTTTTCCGGCTAATGTAAAAGTGTCTGTCATAAAACGATTTCAAATCTGAGATCTTAAATTTCAGATTGCTTATGCTTTTGAATTTACAACTTTTTCCAAAGCAAAACAAAAAGGACAAAGTTTTCAAAAAAAACTTCATCCCTCATGTCGGCGCATCCCTCATCCCTCAAATCATCCGCCGCCGACGAAATGGACGATCTCGATCTTGTCAGCGTCTTTTATGAGGATATTTGCCCAATCTTTTTTCCGGACGACTTCTTTATTGAGTTCAATCGCGATGCGTTCCGAAGGCAGCGAAAGTTCTTTGAGAAGTTCACGCAGATTAAATTGCTTTGTAATCTCTTTTGTTTCGCCGTTAATAAAAACTTTCATAGAATTCTTTTGTTTCTTAAAAGAATTCTAACAAATCAATCCGAAATCCCAAATCCGAAATCCCAAATCGGTTTAGCTTTGACGGATGATCTGACGAAGTTCGGCTTCTTCGCCGCCGCTGATCGCCCGCACGAGAATCGCGCCGCGTCCCGAACGAAATTGCGGAAGTTGAAGATGCACGACGGCAACGCCTGTGTCATTTGTGCGGACATGAAAGATGAGCGGACGAAAACTTGACCCCAAGACTTTGACCATCACCTGTGCTTCGCTGATAAAATTCGCCGAATTTCCGCGAAAAACACGAATGTTCAAAGTCTTTCTTTCGCCTGCCTTAAAAGCTGTTTCATTTAGAAATTCAATTTCAAGATTTTCGGGCTTAGATTTTGACGAATTATTCGAATCGGAAATAATTTCTACCGCATCAGCCGATAAAATCGTTTCGGCTCCGATGATATCTCCGTCTTCAATGATCAAATCATCTTCGATAATTTCGAGCGGCAGATCCCAAATCAATTCTTCTTTGGGTTGCGGAATCGCCGGCACAAAAGTTTCTTTAGGTTGCGGAATGGCAGGCGCAAAGCTTTCATTGCCGGCGGTTTGAGCAGACGATTTTAACTCGGGCGTAATCGGCGAACCGGCAAATTTTGCTTCATTTTGAAGAAATTGCGGCTGTTGAATATTTTTTACTTCGACTTCTTTCCCGGTTTGCGCCGGTGACGGAAGCGGCGCGAGTCCGTTGCTCTTTAATTTTGCCTCTCTTTTTATCGCCGCATCCTTGGCGGTCATCTTTCTTAAGTCTTCGATTCGTCCGGTGCGAACGGCGGCACAAATAAGTTTATGCTGTTTTTGAAGGCGTTCGACAAGTATGTTTTCATCAAATCCTTTTTTTAGTAAATCTTCGTAAGTTGTGCGTTTGCTTGCCAAAATCGTGCCGCGATCATAGACCAAAGACAAAATCAGAGGTGTCTCCACACCTTTGTCTTCGGTTTGGACGTGATAGGTTACGCCGTCGTGTTCGATGTCTGTATTAAATCCGGTTATCACAATTTCAGTAAAATCGGCGAGAATTGGTGGTAGCTTCAGGCACACAGTGCCACTAATGAAATTATCACAGGCAGTTGTTATCGGTCAATAAAAATTAGTCAAGAGTCGAGAGTTACAAGCTTGCGAGATTAAATTTAGACTCTTAACTCTCGACTCTCGACTCTTGACTCTCTTTTCGGCTTAACTTACGATTTAATTTGTGCAATAATTCTCAAATTCGACAGGTGTTTTTTTCTCGATTTTTTGACAGTCTTAAAACCAGGAAATTTATAGGTATTCGATGAATGATTTCAGCATAATGGATTACGCGCCGATCGGCTTAATGTTTGTGGTGGCAATGGGATTTGCCGTCAGCCAACTTCTTGTTACGCAACTTATCGGACCGCGCAAACGAACCGCGACCAAACTGATGCCGTATGAATGCGGCAAAGATCCGGTCGGTTCGGCACGCGACCGGTATTCGATCAAATTTTACACGGTGGCAGTGATCTTTCTACTATTCGATATCGAAGTTTTGTTTATGATTCCGTTTGCCGTCGCGTTTAAATATTTGATGGATCAGCAAAAAATCAGCGGGATTGCTTTTGGCACGATCGCTTTTGTCGAAATTTTGGTTTTTATTGCCACTTTGATCGTCGGATACATTTACGTTTGGAAAAAAGGCACGTTTGATTGGGGGATGCAGTCACGCTCCGAAGCCCG
>JANPDZ010000781.1:0-5189 GCA_031431735.1 Acidobacteriota bacterium
CTACGTGATGAGCAAATCGACCATCAAAAGTGCTGTCAAGACAATCAAAGCGGAACTCGATCTTCACGAAGAATTTCTCGTTGGCGAAGGCAAGGTCGTCGAAGCACAGCGTCTGCATCAGCGGACGATGTACGATCTTGAGATGATGAAAGAGATGGGTTTTTGCCGCGGAATCGAGAATTATTCACGGCATCTGACGGGCAAAAAAGCGGGTGAACCGCCGCCGACCTTGCTTCATTATTTGCCCGACAACGCGCTGATGGTGATTGACGAATCACACCAGACGATTCCGCAGCTCGGCGCGATGTATAAAGGCGACCAATCGCGCAAGGGAACGCTTGTCGAATACGGTTTTCGGCTGCCGAGCGCGAAAGATAATCGTCCGCTTTCGTTTGAAGAATTTGAAGCCAAAGTCGGACAAACGATCTATGTTTCTGCAACGCCCGGAAATTATGAATTAATAAAAGCGGAAGGCGAAGTCATCGAACAGATCATTCGCCCGACCGGATTGCTCGACCCGATCGTCGAAATTCGCCCGGTGCGCGGACAGATTGACGATCTGTTAGGCGAAGTTCGCAACCGTGCCGAACGCAATGAACGCGTGTTGGTGACGACATTGACCAAAAAAATGTCAGAAAACTTAAGCGAATACTTTGCGGAAGTCGGCGTTAAAGTCAATTATCTGCATTCTGATATTGATACTTTGGAACGTATCAGAATTTTGCGCGATCTGCGGCGCGGCGTGTTTGATGTGCTGGTCGGAATCAACCTGTTGCGCGAAGGTTTGGATTTACCCGAAGTTTCGCTCGTCGCAATTCTCGATGCCGATAAAGAAGGTTTCCTCAGAAGCGAGCGTAGTTTGATTCAAACGATGGGGCGCGCCGCACGCAATTCCGGCGGAAAAGCGATTCTTTACGCCGATAAGATCACCAAATCAATGAAACTGGCGATTGACGAAACCGAAAGACGCCGAACAGTTCAGGAAAAATACAACACGGAAAACGGCATCACGCCGACAACAATCGTCAAATCAATCGAATCAACGCTTGTTACTGCGTATGAAGCCGATTATTTCAAAGTTCCGCTTAATCTCGACGCTTTTGACGAATATTCGCCGAAACAATTAAAAGAAACCATCACACAACTTGAAAATGATATGCGCCAAGCCGCCAAAGATATGAAATTTGAACAAGCCGCCGAAATTCGCGACCGTTTGAAATACTTACGCGACCGTGAATTGCAGGTTCGCTAAACCAATTTACCGGTTACAAAAATTTTAAGAGCTTTTGCCCGCGAAATACGCGAAATACGCTAAAAAACAAAAGAAAATTGAAAATAAATTTAATTTAATTTCTTTTTTTCGCGCCATTTCGCGTATTTCGCGGGCAAAATTCTTTTTCTTAACTTTTTACTGACCGATTACTTTTAAGAGAAAAAATATCTGTTAAACCTCGTTGTTTTTTGCTAAAATGACTTTGGCTTTAGCTTCCTAAACTCATTTTCTTTCAATCAGCAAATGGAAAACCCAATAATCAACGGACGTTACAGAATCTTACAGCAAATCGGTGTCGGCGGATTTGGATTAACTTATCTCGCGGAAGATCTGCATCTTCAAACGCGCCCGCGATGCGTTGTCAAACATCTCAAACCGCAAATCACGGATGCGGAAACGATGAATCTTGCCAATCGGCTTTTTCAACAGGAGGCCGAAATCCTTTATCGTTTGGGAAGTCATCCGAGTATTCCTTCGCTGATCGCGCATTTTAAGGAAAGAGGCGAATTTTATCTTGTCCAGGAATTCATCGAAGGCCAGACGATTGACCGCGAGTTTGCAAACCACAAAAAATATACCCAGAAAGAAATAATTCAATTTTTGGGACAAACGCTCGAAATTCTTTCGTTTGTTCATTCAAACAAAGTCATTCATCGCGACATCAAACCCGCGAATCTGATTCGTAGAAATTCTGACGGCAGCATATTTTTGATTGATTTCGGCGCGGTCAAACAGGTCAATGCCGTTCCGCGAATGCCGAATGGTTCGACTTCTTCGACTATTACGATTGGTTCGCACGGCTATATGTCGATGGAACAAATGGCCGGAAATCCGAATTTCAGTAGCGATCTATACGCGCTCGGTCTCGTTGTGATTGAAGCGTTAACCGGAATCAAACCGCTAAATTTGCAAAAGAATCAGAACACGAGCGAATTTATCTGGACACACAAAACGCAGCTTTCACCCGAAGTCGAACATTTCATTACAAAACTTGTCCGGTTTGATTTTCGGCAAAGATATTTTTCGGCAACTGAGGCACTGGCGGCATTGAATACGATTGCCTCACGCGCCGGATTTTTCAACCCTCGACCGCAAACTTTAACGGTTCAACCAATTACCCAAAATCAAAATTTTCAGCCGAATAATTTACCGCTTCAAAACAACTCGCCGATAAATACTCCGGCATTTGTTCCGCCGACAATCATTGTTCCGACGCAGAATTTTTCTGCTGACAATGCTTCGCGAAATTTTCAGAACAATAATGCAAATCCACCGAAAAGTTCATCGGCGAAATTTTTCATTGTCGGCATTGTCGGCATTTTCGTTTTTGTCGGGTTTCTGTTCATCGCGGGAAAAGTCTTAAATTTTCGTTGGCGCAATTATGATGCAGAGGATAATGATTCGCGCCAAAGTTCGCGGCGGAGCGAAGTAACATCGCCAAATAATGCCGATCTAAATCTTTATGACGAAGCGTTGAAACAAGCCGAAGAAGCACAAATAAAGGAAAAAACGGCAACAACTAAGTTTGAATGGGAAGAAATCGCCAATAAATATAAGCGGGCTTTTGCTCTTCTGACAACTATTAATCAGGCAAATCCTAATTATGAACAGGCGCAGATAAAAAGTAAGGATTATCAACAAAAAGCGAAGTATGCCGAAGAACTTGCGATGAATCCGCAGAATAGTCCGGCAAAAAAAAACAATCCGTTAGCCGCAAAGGAAACAACTTTGCCGGTAACATTTCCCGAATCTGTTTCGCCAAATAAACCGGTTCGCGTAAAATTAACAATGCCGCCAAAACTTTCTGCCCAACATTATCTGACATATATGTCGGATAATGGTTATGAGGTTAGTAGTCGGGCAATTACTTCTGAGACATCGGCTTTTCGCTCAATGATCGAAAAAGGATCAACCGTCGGGAAAGATTTCGAAACAGTGAAAATCAATGCCGGCGGAACCGTCATCAGCTTTAAGCCGCCTGTTAGCAGCGGGCGACTAAAACCCGGAAGTTACTTGGCGATACAGCAGAGGTCTTATCAGCCGACAGCGAATTACTCAATTAGTTTGGAGTCATTTTCCTGTTATCAAAACGCCAATCACAATTTTACGATCAACGGCATCGTTTATGACGACCTTTATCAGAATGTTTCTTATTTAGACGCGACTTTTACGCTCAACTGCGAAAACAGAAAATTAATGGGACGCGTTCACTATGATGCAAGATGATGAAATTTTGCTTACAATGGGTTAATGCAAGTTAAAACACAGCTTGATGAACTGCAAAATTATTTAACTGATGCGAGCAATCTGCAAGGCGGACACGCCGAAAAACTATTTATTCCCGAAACTTCCGATGAGATCGCCGAAATCTTAAAAGAAGCGAATGCCCAAAAAATTCCTGTCACAATTTCCGGCGCGCGAACGGGAACTGTCGGCGGCGCAATTCCTTTCGGCGGATTTGTGATTTCGCTCGAACGGTTTAATAAGATCAGGGAAATCAATAAAGAAAAATTGTTTGCCGTCGTGCAAAGCGGCGTTGCCTTAATTGATCTTCAAAAAGTGGTCGAAGCCGAAAATCTTTTTTATCCGCCCGATCCGACCGAATGGAGTTGTCAGATCGGCGGAACTGTCGCGACGAATGCCAGCGGCGCGCGAAGTTTTAAATACGGCGCGACCCGCGCATTTATCGAAAGACTCGAAATTGTTTTGGCAAGCGGCGAGATCCTCAACCTAAAACGCGGCGAAATCTTTTCGGAAAACGGCTTTATTGAATTAAAGACCGAGCAGGGAAATCTCATCAAAGCAAAATTGCCGACCTATCAACAGCCGAATGTTCGTAAAAACACGAGCGGCTATTTTTCGGGCGAAAAGGTGGATGCAATTGATCTTTTCATCGGCAGCGAAGGCACACTCGGCATCATCACGGAAGTTGAATTAAGAGTTTTGCCGAAACCCGAATCGTTTTTCAGCGGCATTATTTTCTTTGAAACGGAAGCTAATTTATTGAATTTCGTCAAACAAATCCGTGATATTTCATTTAAGAGCAGAAATGAAACAATCCGAAATCCGAAATCCGAAATCCCAAATCAAATTGATGCAAGTTTGATCGAATATTTCGACGAAAAAGCCTTGAAATTCATCTCGGAAAAATTTCCCGAAGTTCCCGAAGGCGCGAAAGGCGCGATTTTCTTTGAACAGGAAACAAATGCCGAAACAGAAGACGCGCTGCTCGAACAATGGAACGAACTGCTTGAAAAAAGCGGTGCCGATTTAGAGCGTTCGTGGTTCACGACGACCGACCAAGATCGCGAAAAGATGCGCGAATTTCGCCACGCGCTGCCGGTTTCGGTCAACGAACGAATCGTTAAATATAAACAGAAAAAAGTCGGGACGGACATGGCAGTGCCGGATGATAAATTTCTTTCTTTTTTGAAATTCTACAAGGAAAAGCTCGATGAGAGCGGACTTGAATATGTCATTTTCGGGCATATCGGCGACAATCATCTGCATGCCAATATGATTCCGAAAGATGAACGGGAAGCAACCACTGCAAGACATCTTTACGGGCGTTTTATCGCGCAATCAATTATGCTCGGCGGAACAATTTCGGCGGAACACGGCATCGGAAAACATAAATCGAAATATCTATATGTTCAATACGGCGAGAGATATTTAAATGAAATGGTGGAATTAAAACGCGCATTTGACCCAAACGGAATTTTAAGTCGCGGAAATATGTTCGATGAAAAGTTTTTGGGTGTTTAGTCTGTTCAGAGTTAACCTGAGTATTGGATAAGAAAACTTACTGAAATAATGAATAATTGATATTTGATAATTGATAAATTCGGACTCGGCAAAGCCGCTTTATCAATTATTCATCATTACTGAGCGGTCTAAAAATTGCGTTGCCCGGAAA
>JANPDZ010000782.1:0-4445 GCA_031431735.1 Acidobacteriota bacterium
CGCGAAAATCCGCCCGCATCCTCGGTTTGTCCCTGGTCCCATTTCTTTTTAATGTTTCTAATCCTTGAAGTTTTAGGACAATGCGTACGGACATTTTTCAACTCCTGATTCGCATTATAAACAGTTCTGCACATTTAACGAACTTTGTATTCAATCGAATTATCCAGCTGATTAGATTATTAAGTGATTTACACGGCCTTCAACCGTTGCGCGGATTCGCGCTAAATTCTCTCCCGAATCGGCTTCAAAGCGCAAAACAAGAATCGCCTGCGTATTTGAAGCGCGCACCAATCCCCAGCCGCCGTCGAACAAAATTCGTGCGCCGTCAATTGTAATAACTTCGTTTGTTTTTGCAAATTCTTCGGCAATGCGCGCAACAACCGCGAATTTCTTTTCGTCCGCGCAGTCAACTCTTAATTCGGGCGTTGAAAATGTTTCGGGCAAATCCGCAAGAAGTTCTGAAAGAGTTTTGTCGGTTTTCGATAATATTTCCAAAACTCGTGCGCCGGTGTAGGTCGCGTCGTCAAAGCCGTAAAACCGGTCGGCGAAAAAGATATGTCCGCTCATTTCGCCGGCGAGCGCGGCGCCGGTTTCCTTCATTTTCGATTTGATGATCGAATGACCGGCTTTCCACATAATCGGATTTCCGCCGTGCGCCGCGATGTCGTCAAACAGATTTTGCGAGCATTTTACTTCGGCGATGATCGTCGCCTGCGGATTTTCCTTGAGAATTTCACGCGATAGCAAGATCATCAATTCATCGCCCCAGATAATGCGCCCGTTTTCGTCAATCAAACCGATCCGGTCGCCGTCGCCGTCGAACGCGATGCCCAGATCCGCGCCCGTTTCTTTGACCGCGCGGATGCAGTCTTGAAGATTTTCGGTGACGGTCGGGTCAGGATGATGATTCGGAAATTGGGAGTCGGGTTCGGTAAAAAGTTTGACAAGCTCAACGCCGAGCTTTTCATAGATCGGCACCGCCGTGACGCCGCCCATTCCGTTGCCGCCGTCAACGACCGCTTTTAATTTTCGCGTTCCGAGCGCGATTTTCGATAAAATATCTGCTTCGTAATCAGCCAAAACCTCGGTTGTTTCGCAGGTTCCCGCGCCTTTTGAAAAATCGCCGGCGAGCGCGATTTGTTTGATTTCCTGAATCTGCGAGCCGAAAAGAGTAGATTTTCCGAGACAGATCTTAAAACCGTTGTGGTCGGCCGGATTGTGCGAACCAGTAATCATCACGCCGCCGTCAACTTGTTTGGTAAAAACCGCGTGATACAAAACGGGTGTCGGAACTCTGCCGATCAAAACTGCGTCGCAGCCTGTTTCATTAAAGCCGCGCGTCAGAATCTCGCAAAATCGAGGTGAGCTTTCCCGTGCGTCATAGCCGATAGCGATGCGTTTTGCACCGTTTTGGTTAAAAAATGTGCCGATTGCCTGTGCCAAAATCATCACCGTTTCGTCGGTCAGATCGCGCCCGACAATACCGCGAATGTCATATTCCCTGAAAATGTTTTGATTCATATTTTTAACGCCGTCGGCGTCTGTCGCGCGAAGGCGCAAAGTAAAATACAGGTTACATAGAATCGGAGATTTTTTCTAATCAAGAAACGAAACTAACCACTGACCACTGACCGCTGACCACTATTTTGTTATACTAGCGATTTACGTTTGGGCAACAATCGTGTGTCTGATGGCATCGAAAATTGCGTCTGTCCGAAAATTGTTAATATATTTCAGTTTATGAAAAATCCAGTTCGCTACATATTTGTTCAATTAATCGTTTTGTTTCTTGTCTTTGCGGTATCGGCGCAAAAGCCGACCCCGACCCCAACGCCGAAGCCGACACCGACAATTATTGTTGATGATACTTCGAAAACCTTTGAAGTTCGGCTGCCCGTAACGATCAAGGATAAAAAGAAAAATCTGATTCCGGGGTTTACGAAAAATGATTTTATCGTATTAGAAGACGGCGTTCCGCAGGAAATCACGTTTTTTACCGACGAAAAGACGAATCCGCCGGTGTATGTCGGCGTTTTGATGGACACATCGCCTTCGACTGCCGGCAAAATGAAGTTCTCAAAAGAAGCGGCGAGCAATTTTCTTTACACGGTCGTGCGGCTTCGCAAAGACAAAGCCGCGTTTATGACCTTTGACCACGAAGTTAATCTGATACAGGATTTTACGGACAAGCTCGACCTTTTGGACAGAGCCGTTGATAAGGTCAAAAAGGTTGGCTCACAAACCGCGCTTTACGATGCGATCTGGCAATTTTCCGATGAAAAACTCAGAAATGCGCCCGGCAGACGCGTCATCGTGATTATCACCGACGGCGACGACACGTTTAGCCGCGCCGATTTAAATGACGCGATCGATATTGCACAGCGAACCGAAACGACCATTTTTGCCATCTCTACAAAGGAAGGTTTTCTTGGCTCGGTGCCGGGCGTCGAAGCCGGCACGGTCAAGGACAAAGGCGACAAATATCTTGAGCGTTTGTGTGATGAAACAGGCGGCGAGGCATTTTTTACAGGCGATATTTATGCTCTCGAAAAATCTTTTAAAAAAATCAGTGATGAACTTCGGTCGCAATATATCATTACGTATAAGCCGGCGAATCAGGAATATGACGGCCGCAAACGCAAGATCGAGGTTCTGTTTAAAAACAAGGATAATACGGACAAATACAAGATTCGCAGTAAAACGGAATATCGGTCGGTTAGAGATACGTTGAAATAGTTTTGAGTCCCGCCTGGCATAAGCCCGGGCAAAACCGCCGCGCTTCGCCGACGGTTAAAGCACGCTAAAGCGTGGACTCAGAGCAATAGTTTAGGAGGTAATGCGTCAGTGATAAGTTTTGGCGACTGGATCGCGGGGCATCCCCGACTTGCCTGAGCGCAGGGCGCGAAAATGGCGTTTGTAAGACTCGTGCGGTCGAATTTAACAAGGTTTTTTCGCGTTGAAGCAACGCTCATGGCAAGCAGGGATGCTTGCGCTCCAGTCTTTAAGTTTTCGTTGACTGTGAAAATAACTTATCGCTGAGGCATTACGTTTAGGAGTTGTAAAAATGAATTGGAAAAACAAAGTTTTGATTTTATTGATTGGATTGCTGGCGTTCAGCGGCGCGTTTTTTAGTCAGAACGCATCGCGCGCGCAGCAACAAGTTCCGCCAAAAGCGAGCGTCACGCCAACTCCTGAAACCGAAGAAGACACGGAAGTTCTCAAAATTGATACAGAAGTCGTCAATGTGCTTTTTACTGCGCAGGACAAAAACCGTCGTCTGCTGACCGATTTGAAACAGGAAGACATCAGACTTTTTGAAGGCGGACAAGAACAGCAAATCATCGCATTCGGACGACAAGTTGATCTGCCTTTGAGCCTCGCGATCCTGATTGACACGAGCGCGTCGCAGGAACGCACCTTGCCCGAAGAAAAATCGGCGGCGAAATCGTTTATCGAGTCGGTCGTGCGTCCGGCAAAAGATGAAGTTTCGGTCATTTCGTTTACCGGCGACGCAACGCTTGAACAGGGAATGACGAGCAATGTTGCCAAGCTGCAACGCGCGATTGACCGCGTGCAGTTTGTGCCGCCTTCGGGTTATGTCGGCGGCGGCGTGGTCGTCGGAACTCCGCCGATCTCGGGCGGAAATCAAATGACGCAAGGTTCAACCGCAATTTGGGACGCGATTTTTGTCACATCCGACGAAGTTTTAGGACCGGCACCCGAAAAAACGCGCCGGGCAATCATTCTGTTGACCGACGGCATCAACACATACGGCCGTAAAAAACTCGATGATGCCGTTCAGGCCGCGATCAAAGCGGAAGCCGTGATCTATTCGATCGGCATCGGTGACAGTTTTCAGCAAGGCGTTGACGAAGGCTCCTTGAGAAAAATTTCCGAACGAACAGGCGGACGCGCATTTTTTCCGCGTGACGAGGCGGAACTTCGCAAAGCCTTTCAGCAGATCCAAATAGAAATGCGTTCGCAATATCTGATCGCATATGAACCGGTCAACCAAAAGCGCGACGGTTCATTCCGCACCATCAAAATCCAACTGGCAAACAGCGAATTGCAAAAACAAAAGATCAATCTGACGCACCGAAAAGGCTATTTTGCAAAAACGGACAAGACGGAAAAGAAATAAACCGCTCAACAAAAAACATCAAAAACACTGCGCTGATTAAACCGGCGCGGTGTTTTTTTTCGTAGGCTCAAACATCAGTATAGCGAGCGATAGCGAGTCGGCTTCGCTGAGAATTGTTTACCGGCGCAGCCGTCTCGCTACCGCTCGCTATAGTGATTGTCCCTATATTTAGATGTAACTAAATCTGTCCGACTACTTATCACCTTTCACTTTTCACCTATTCCGAATCGTTTCATATTTCAATTATCTGAAATTTGCTATAAACTTTCTGCAACATTTCGCGTAAAATCCGGCTTTTTGGCGA
>JANPDZ010000783.1:0-1803 GCA_031431735.1 Acidobacteriota bacterium
GTCGGAACTTTTTTGATTTCGCGCTGGTTTATTTCGCGGAAATTTTCGGCAGTATTCAGTATTCCGACAATCTCCTCGGCGGAAAGATTGCGGATTCCAAGCAGATCTCGGCGGCGAAACGGTTTGTCCATAATAAAAAGCCAGAAACGGAACCGTTAAGTGCCGGTAAAATAAGTAAAACTAACGAGCTGTCGGGCAATTTCTTTTTTGCCTTTTAATTTTATCAAGATACCTTTAAGTGCGATTCCTCCCTGATTCAATTTGTCGCGCGATTCTTCGGTTTGGACGAAGAGATCGGTGAAATTTCCGCTGAATTGGTAGCTGATTCCGCCGACCGATTTGGTCTTAAAGCTGATGAATCTGCCTTTTTGAGTTGGTTTTAGTAAGCGAAAGTCTTTGGCTCTTTCTTTCTTCATCCGGATCAAACCGTAAAAGCGTGGTTTTTCATCTTTACCGTAATCTCCGGTCAGATTGATCTCGGAGATGTCGGCAAAAGCCTTGGTCGGGTTTTTGATGTAATAATAGCCGAAAGTATCTAATACTTTCGACTTTTGCGCGAAAGCGAAGGAAACCAGAGAAACGAGTACCAAAAAAATTGAACAGAATCTAAAGTTTTTCATTTACTGACTCCTTATTTATCGGTCATTTGTTACGCGGCTTTTAAATCGCGGTAGCGAATATCTTCGGGACTTTGAAAGCCCAAAACGATGTCGTTTTCGTCAACACCGGCATCAATCAATTGCTGAACGATTTCCTGATCGGTGCCGTCCCATTCGACCCAAACTTTTTCGTTCTTGATACGAATGTGAATCGGCATTGCGTGTTGTCTGCCGAAAGCCAACCAACCGACATCAATTATCAAATAATTATCATTATGTTCATCGCATACGGCAAAGGTTTCGACATTGCCGACGCTCGATTGAAATTTGCCGTAATGTTCGACAAGTTTTCTGACTATTTTTCGGTATTTTGCCAATTTATCCATTTCACAACTTCCTCTTTTTCGGCATCGAAAATCAAAAGATTCATCTTTTCCTCGGGGACAATCTCTTGAATCGAAGGTCGCAGGAAAATACTTTTATAAACTTCGTTTGAAACTGCCAAAAATAGAATCCGGTTAATCTGATTTTTTTTCATCGCAAAAAGATAAACGTCGTATTGACCTTTTGCTTTTTCAAACTCGGTCGTTTTCGATTTGCCGCCGAAAACTTTTATCTCAACAATGATTTTACTCTCATTTTGGTTTTGAATGAAAATTTTTTCCGCGCCTAAATCGGCAAAGACGGTTAAATCTTTATATTTCAATACAAACGGGTCGTGAGTAATGCGCCAACCGTCTTTTTCAAGCGCACGTTTGACCGTTTCGTGATAAAAATCCTTCGCCATTATGGTTTTTCATAAATCCAGACAGCTTCTTCATCGTCATATTCTTTGAGCATCACTTTGATGATTTCGGTTCGTTTGGTCGGCACGGTTTTGCCGATGTAATCAGCCTGAATCGGGAGTTCGCGATGTTCCTTGCCGCGGTCAATCAAAACGGCGAGCTGGACGCGGTTCGGGCGGCCGAAATCCATTAGTTGATCCATCGCGGCGCGAATTGTTCTGCCGGTGTAAAGCACGTCGTCAACCAAAATGATCTTTTTATCTTCGATGTCCGCGTGGAGGTCCGTGCGGTTAACGATCGGATTGGCACCGACCGTTGATAGATCGTCGCGGTAAAGCGTGATGTCAATGATGCCGAAAAGCGGACGTTCGCCTTCGAGCTGTTCGATCTTGGAAACGATTTTTTCCGCCAAAGGAACG
>JANPDZ010000784.1:0-2436 GCA_031431735.1 Acidobacteriota bacterium
TGTCGCCCTTTCAGGGCTTAAAAATTTGCTGTCCGCCACCCAACGCTCCGCGTTGGGCTATTATATTTCGCCTCTTCGAGGCTGAGAACAAGCTTTTTAGACTTGTGTAGATACTAATGGCTAAAGCTAGTGGCAATTTATATCTTTACATATTGTTTAGCAATGAAAATCCGCAAACTACAACTAAAAAATATCGGAGTGTTCGATGACGAAACCATCGAATTTCAGCCGTGCCCGGCGAAAGATAAAGCGGAAATTCATATTTTTACAGGGCTAAACGGGAGCGGAAAAACTACTATTTTAATGGCTCTGGCAAGTATTTACAATTTTTTATCTGATACTACTTCTCATGACCAAAATGGTGATCTTCATAGGTCAAGTAATAATCTTTCTTTAACTAATTCATTTCAAAAGCGATTTAAATATCCAAACAGTTCAGAGTTACAAGTTTTTTTTACTGACAACCCTAGAGAAAAACCAACAACCATCCGTATGAACAATTCAGATGGGCGGAGAACTTTACAGTCTCCAATTGGCTTTAACGGTAGAGTTTCAAAAGAGATTCATGAATATTCTATTTACATGAAAGATATCCCAATAAGTCATAAATTTGGGTTTGCTGTCTTTGCTTTTTCAGGTTATCGCCAAATTGAAAGTGAAACTGTTCAAGCAAATTATCTACCAAAAAACTTCAATCCGCTTTCACAATCTCTTGAATTTATAAAAGATTATCGAAAAGAAGGCGAAATTACGATAAATCAGTTAGTTGCAAATAACATTTCAAATAGAGCTTTATCAAAAGAAGACGGCAGTTTAGAAGAATCAAAGAGATACGAGACAGTTATTAACGCAATTGAAGACTTTATTAAAGATGTAACTGATTACGAAGTGAAATTCGTTTTGAAAAGGTCACCAAATGAATTGAAATTAAGGATTCACGGCGAAGATTTAGATTTTGACGTTTTGCCGGATGGGTTGCGGTCTTTGATAAGTTGGATTGCCGATTTGCTCGGCAGAGTTGATTTGCTGAATTGGCAGGACGATTTGCCGATTACAGATAAGAATTTGATTTTACTTCTCGATGAAATCGAAGTGCATCTGCATCCGGCTTGGCAACGGAAGGTTTTGCCCGTCGTGCAGAAACTCTTCAAAAACTCGCAGATTTTTGTTTCGACACATTCGCCGTTTGTTGTTAATTCGATTGAGGATGCGTGGGTTTATAAATTGGAACTCGAAAACGGTAAAGCAAAGGTTAGTGATCCGATAAAATCTGAAAATAGCTACAGTATTTCGCAGGTATTGCGCGATATTTTTGATATTGATGAAAAATTTGGAAAAGAAGTTCAGGATAAACTCGATAATTTTGAAATGCTCAGAGATAAAATTATCGGCAACGGCTCAAATGTCAAAGATGAAAAAGAGATGTTAAAATTGGCGAGATCTTTAGCCGATGAGCCGAGCGACGAATTGAAACAAATTGTTTTAGATGAACTCAGGCAGTTAAGCAAAATAAAAGGAAAAGACTATTCTTTATGATGCAATTGCAAAGAACTCAAGCCCCACAATCTTTGAAAGAAAACTACAAAAAATGGGGAAGAGCCTATAAACAGAAACTGGAAAACCCGGAAACAAATAATGACTTTTCTTGGAAAGGGAAGTATCAGGAAATTTCAAACTCATTATTTGAAATAACAAAAAATCATTGCTGTTTTTGCGATATTCATCCATTAAAAGCTTCGGGCGCGACAGTCGAACATTTTCGCCCGAAATCAAAATATCCGAAACTTTCTTACTTTTGGGGAAATCTGTTTTATTGTTGCACCAATTGTCAAAAAAAAGGCGATAAATTTCCGCTTGATTACAAGTTATTAAAACCCGACCGATTTTCATTTTTATTTGAGCATTATTTTATCTATAATTTTTCTACGGGAATAATAAAACCCAATTCAGCCCGAAACCCTGAAGAACAAAAAAGAGCCGAAAATACCATTGATCTGTATGGATTAAATAAATACGGTAGACCGGAAGCAAGAATTTTGGAACGTAAAAAGTTTCTTAACGCGAATAGCCCAGATATTAACGATTATTCATTTAGATTTATTTTGGAATAAATCCATTTATTCGACCGAAAAATTTCCCTGAATAATCATCGGTTTATCGGTATCGTTAACAAAAATCAGAACATATTCTTCTTCAACCAGCGTCGCGTTGATTTCTGCTGTTTTTCTGCCTTCAAAACTGAACATTTTGTAGGTTGGATCGGGGAAATACTCGTCGTAGGATTTCTGCAAATAAACAAATCCGGTAATTTTTTCGCCTTCCAAAAGTTTTGCTTGACCGACGAGTTTTGTGTTTTCTTTTCCGATTTCAATCGACATGGAGTAATGCGAATCCGGGTAGATCTCGATTCGCTCGTTCATTATTTCGGTTTTGTTT
>JANPDZ010000785.1:0-2510 GCA_031431735.1 Acidobacteriota bacterium
TGGTAAATTTGACCACTACCCTCATTTATTTCCCAGTTTTTTCTCTTGATTGTCATAAATTCAATGTTTAGGACACTTACAGTTTTGCCTGAAACCGAAAATTTATCTAAAGTCGAGTTCTATGCTACATTGCATATTTATTGAAGTACCAAAATCTGAAAGATAGTTTGATAAAACTGTTTTTTTGTACTTCGCACATATCTCTAAAACACAGTAAATATAATTAAAATTAGGACAGCAAAAAGCAGAAGCCTTTTTAATTATTTTAAAGTTTTAGATTTATTTTGAAAGTCTTTTGTTTTCAACAATTCTATTTTTAGGTTTCCTTCAAATTTGGCGAAGGTATTGTTTATTGATCAAAAGGAAAAAAGTTAAAAATTATTGATATAAAAGGAGAAAAGTTAAAAATGAAAATAGTTCTTTTACTGACGCTTAGTTTTTCGATCATTACGGTAAACGCGCAAAGTAAAGTGGTTACAGTTCCAGCAGAAGTAAAGCCGTTTGTCGAACAAGGGTCAAAGGCAATCGCACTTGAATCGGCTGATTTGAACGGCGATGGTTTGAAAGATTACATACTGGTTTTGGAACGCGAAAACCCTTCTGAAAAGGATGAATCCGGTTATCCGATAAATCAGCGTCCGTTGCTGATTCTTGTCCGGGATAAAGGTAAAAAACTGACCGCAGCCAAACACAATGAAAAAATCGTGTATTGTTCGGAATGCGGCGGAATGATGGGTGATCCGTTTCAAGGTGTAACAGTCGGAAAGAATACTTTCACGATAAATCACTATGGCGGAAGCGCGTGGCGTTGGTCGACAAGTTACAAATTCAATTATTCGCGGATTGATAAAACGTGGCAGCTTGTTCGCATCCAATATGAGACTTTTAACGCCAATGATCCGAAAAAAACAGGGGAGCGCAAGATAAAGACTCCGCCTAAGGATTTCGGTAAAGTTGATATTTCAGATTTTAACCCGGCGGATTATCAAGAAAAATAGGCTGAAGAAATAGCCTTGCGAAAATTTTGGGCAGTAAGTTCATAGCAAAACTGAGTTGAGCTTACTGTGTCTAAAATGTTTATGAAGTGAATTCTTGTCAATAAAATCAGGTTTGAGAAATTTGCATTACTGATCGGAATAGTAATTGCGGTATCTTTGAAAACTAAGAAAATTTGCCTCCGAAACACACGAACGACACGGAAAAAAAAAGATTGGGCATTCTAATTTTTCTTGTTTTTTCTTTCGTCTGTTTAGTGTGTTTCGCAGACAAAAATCTTAAAATGGATGGTAAATTCAAATCAGCAATTACTATCCCGCTCAGAAATGTGCAAATAATGTGCAAATAAGGAAAAACAAATAAGGAAAAACATATGAGGAAAATATTTATTAGTATTGTGCTTTTACTGTCGCTTGGTTCACTGCTCCCGGTTTTTGCCAATCCAAAACCGAAGCGTATTATTTTCAAAAAAGGTCAAACGGAAATAAATGTCCGGGGTTACTTAAAAAGCGTCAAAGATACTGCTGAATTTGTTTTGCGCGTACGGGCTGGACAAACTATCGTAGTCCGGTCATCGTGCGATGAACCGAATTCGAAGGGAAGTATCAGTATCTCGACGGGTATCAATAATCTTTCGGGTCCGCCGAGTGTCAATTCAGACAATGATATGCAGGGCAACAGCGGAATTGAAAATACGAAGGCGGGAGATTATGTCATTTCTGTGTTTGCCAACCGAAAAGATGAGAAGCGGAAAGGAAATTTTTGCATCAATATTAGTGTCATCAAATACAAAGCGGAATCATCGCTGGTCGTCCCGGCTCAATTCAACCGGGACAGGATTGAAAATAACCCGATTTTTGATTCCGCCGAACTTATCCTTAGTTCCCGGGAAAATTATTTATCCGGCACATTTTCTATCAATGAATCAAAAATGTCAGCAAAAAATTTTACATTCATTGGAAAATAACTAAACCACTATGCACTTGAAGTGCATAGGTTTCTTAATAGACTGAAAGTCTGGATTCATTCTACGATGGATGTATCGTCATCGTTATTTGACTTTGAGCGATGGTGTTCGAGATACTCTTGAACCATTTCTTCGGTGATGTTGCCGGTTGACCACGCTCCATAACCGATTGCCCAAAAGTGTCTCCCCCAATATCGCTTGCCCAATTCTGGAAATTCCATTTGTAATTTCCGCGATGATCGTCCTTTCAGTCTTTTGATGATATCGCTTAACGCTTTGCTTGGCACATACTCAATATGGATATGCACATGATCGCGACTGACGACGCCTTTCAGAATGCGGACATCTTCCGCTTCACAAGTTTGTCGAATAATTGCTCGACAGCGTTGTTTGATTTCGCCTTCCAAGACGTGATACCGATATTTCGTTGTCCAAACAACGTTTGCCGTCAACCGACTGATTGTATGTCCGCCGCGCCTGTTTTCTTTCATCAGGCTTTATGTTTTATCATAGATTTGGCGGAATTTACTAAAGTCTTGCACTAAAA
>JANPDZ010000786.1:0-8651 GCA_031431735.1 Acidobacteriota bacterium
CTCGGCACGATCACGCATCAATACGAACGCACCGGCGCAACCGGTTTCAGCTTTTTTCTCGACAAACAATTACCGAAACGCAACTCGTTTCTTTTCGGCGGCGATTATTATTTCGAGAAAATAAATTCGCCGGCTTTCACATTTAATCCGGCAAATAATACGACCGTTCTTTCGCGCCCGCGCGTGCCTGACAATGCGCGATTTATTTCGAGCGGTTTGTTTATCCAAAATGCCTGGGAAGCGATTCCGAATCGTCTGCGTCTGAGCGGCGCATTACGCTACAATGTCGGTTCTTACAAAGCAAACGGAAGCGACAGCCCGACCGTCAATGGTCTTCGCCTGTGGAACGATGACAGTCTGCGGGTGGCTGATTTTTCGGGAAGGATCGGCGCGGTGGCGCGGCTCGCCAAAGGTTTTAATCTTGCCCTTAACTACACACGCGGTTTTCGTTATCCGAGTATGACCGATCTCGGAACGCTCGGATTGACGGGCGACGGATTTGAGATTGATTACACATCGGCGATAAATTTGGGCGGACGTATCGGCTCGGACGCAAGCGCGAACGCCGTTTCGACCGGCTTGCTCGTCACACGTCAACGCTCGGAATATTCCAACAGTTTCGACATCGGTCTGCGCTATACAAACAAGCGTTTCGACACCGATTTCACGGCATTTTATTTGCAATTGAAAGATACGATCACGAAACAGGCACTCATTTTACCGCCGGGCGCGGTCGGGAGATTTTTGGGCGACCAACCGATCATCAGCCAACGTCCGAACGGCACGGTTTTCGTCGCACTGTCAACTTCGCCCGTGCTAGTGCGAAGCAATTTCACTTCCGCCAGGCTTTATGGATTTGAATACGAACTCGAAACAAAATTGACCGAAAAGTTAGAACTTCGGGCGAATTACACATTCATTCACGCGGCGGACGAAGCGAACGGATTGCCGCCGAATATCGAAGGCGGAACGCCGCCTTCGCACGGCATTGTCAGTCTGCGGTATGAAGTGAATAGCCGAATATGGTTTGAAGGTTACGCAAATCTTGCTCAGCGCCAAGATCGTCTTTCGACGCTTGATCTATCCGACCGGCGCACTGGCGCGACCCGCAGCCGTGCGCAAATTCAGAACTTTTTCCGGCGCGGCGCGTGCGTTCGAGGCTTGACCAATAATCCCGACGGACGCTGCGGCAGCGGCGACGAAACGATTTTACTGGCAACGAACGAAACGCTTTTGCAGGTTCAAAATCGCGTCCTCGGAGTCGGTATTGATTCCGCGCCGCTTTTCACATACTTGCCCGGCTTCGCGCTTTTTAATTTACGCGGTGGTTTCAAAATCAACGAAAAATCACAAATTTACTGGAGTTTTGAAAATATTCTCGATCAATTTAACCGCAAACCGAGCTGGGGTGTTGACGGCACGGGCAGAAATTTTAAGATTCAATACCGCTATAAATTTTAAAAGAAATTATCCACGAAGGAACACGAAGATTTCACGAAGGACTGACAAAAGTTGCGGATTGTTTAAAACAAAACCGACCGGCGGCGATAAATATTTCAAAAAAAATCTTCGTGTTTTCTTTGTGAAACTTCGTGGATAGTTATTTCAAATAATCTCTAGTTTTTACGATGAATGAATACGCCAAACAAGACCGCGGCAGCCTTTCGGAATACGAAGAATATTTCGCCGGAATGGACGCTTCGATGCAGCAGAAGATCGCGCTGACAACAGCGCATTTTCCTGCGCACGGGCGCATTGCCGATATGGGCAGCGGCTCGGGCAGCGGAACGTTTGATTTAGCGCGGCTTTATCAAGGGTTGCAGCTGGTCGGCGTTGACATCAATCCGGTGACGGTCGAATATTCCCAAAATCATTACACAGCCGAAAACCTTTCTTTCACCGTCGGCGACATCGCCGAAAATGTCTTTGCGCAAAATGCGCTCGACGGCATTTTAGATTCTTCGGTTTTGCATCACGTCACGAGTTTTAATAATTACGATATTCAGCAAATCGTCAAAACGCTAAAAAACCAAGTCGCGCAACTCAAACAAGGCGGAGTTTTGATAATCCGCGATTTCGTCGTGCCGGACGAAGCGGAAAGACAAGTGTTTTTAGATCTGCCGACCGCTGATGGCAAAGATTCCGGCGACACGGGCGAAATTTCAACGGCTGCGCTGTTTGAAGTTTTTGCGCGGGATTTTCGGAGTAGTTTAAATATGAATTCGGCGGTTTCGTATCAAAAACACATCTGCCTGCGCCCGAATTTTGCACGTTTTCAAATAACGATGCGCACTGCCGCCGAATTTGTCTTGCGCAAAGATTACCGCGATCATTGGTCGCCGGAACTGATCGAAGAATACACCTATTTCTCGCAGCGGGATTTTGAAAACGAGTTTCGCGCCAACGATCTGCGAATCGTCGTTTCAATGCCGCTCTGGAATCCGTGGATTGTCGAAAATCGTTTTGCCGGGAAATTTTATTTGTCGGATTTAAGCGGAAAATCGCTGACGTTTCCGCCGACCAATTTTCTGATTGTCGGCGAAAAAGTTTCGGTCGGCGAAGGCATTCAACTGTCAGAACCGGAAGCGGTAGCGACTGGTTTCCAACTGTCAGAACCGGGAGCGGTAGCGACTGGTTTAAGTTCGGGCGGGAAAACTTTTCTCAATCTCAAAGCCTATCGCCACAAAGAAACGAATCAAATCTACGAACTGGCGGAACGTCCAAACCAAACGATTGATCTTTTGCCTTGGTTTGAAACAGAAAACGGACAGATTTTCGTTCTCGCCAAAAAAGACTTTCCGCGCCCCATAGTCAACGCGCAAAAAACCAGAAAAAACTTAAACTGCGCTGAGTTTTCGGGTTATTTGACCGAACCGATCAGTGCGATTGCGGATTTGGGATTTGGGATTTCGGATTTGCAAAAACCAAAAACCAAAGACCAAAAACCGATTTTCGAGATTTTGGAGAAAAGAGCAAATCTTTCCGCCAAAGAAATTTTAGAAATCAGCGCACCCGTTTTTTATTTCACTTCGGCCGGCGGAATTGATGAGCGCGTCGAATCGTTTTTGGTCAAAATCGTGCCGTTCGAAAAACCGTCGCAAGTGATTGAAAACTACACGCACTTTAAAAGCGCGGGTTGCGTGCGCGAACTTGACGCATTGCAAGTTCTGCGCGCTTCACACGTCGGCGGAATGTTTGATGCGCGGCTTGAGATCAATATTTATCGGCTTCTCAGAAAACTAAACCGTTCGGCGAGCGCGTGGATCGGCGCGGGCGTAAAACCGACTGTGCAAAATCTGTCGGTCAAAATTGAAGAAAAGATTGAAGTTGAACGGCGCGAAGCATTCGAACCTGTTGAATTAACCAAAAACTCGTTTCTCAAACTCGAAAAAAGCGAATTTATCGAAACCGATTCGGCGAATAATGAAATTTCAAAAGCAACATTTGAATATGTCGTGCCGCAAACGTTGAGCAAAAATACGGTCGCGGCAATTCCCTTTTTCCAAACTGAAAGCGAGATGCTTGTCGGTATCGAACTGCGCGATCTGCCCGCGCCGCAGAGATTTACGGGAAATTCGCGTATCCTTTGCGTTCCCGCGTGGCGGCTTCCATTTGAAGTTGAACATAAATTTGATTTAGAGCCTTTCCTGCAAGCAAAATTTCCGCGAGATTTTAATGTTTCGGTCAAACAGAGTTGGGAACTCGGCGGAAGCTATTTTACATCGGCAGGAATCACACCCGAAATCGTTTATCCTTTGGCGGTTGAATTGGGCGCGGAAAGTTTAGGCAAAACGGATTTAAAGTTTTTCAGTTTGAAAGATTTGCTCGCCTATTGCGACCAAATCCAAGACGCGCATCTATTGATTTTGCTCAATCGTCTGGCGCACAGTTTGGGTTATTTGGGCGTGAATTAAATCTTTCGGTTGTGTTAAACTGAGTCTATGGACACAGCAGTTTCATATCGCTACATTACGAGAAAAGAAAAAAGCGGCGAACCGATTATCAGAGGCACACGGACATCTGTTCGGACGATTGTGGAAACGTGGCGCAGAGGCGTTCCGCCCGAAGAAATTCCGGTTGGACTTCCACATTTGACGTTGGCAGAAGTTTTTGAGGCACTCAGCTATTACAGCGATAATCAAGAAGAAATAAACGCATTTATTGAAAAAAATCGCGTGCCGAAAGAATTGTTAAATCCTTTGGTAAGAAATCTGTGAGCAAACTCTTTATCGAAATTTATTTGGACGAGAATGTTCACATCTTGATTGCCAAAATAGTTCAATCGCACGGATTCAAAGCCCTGACGACGCAAGATGTTGGACGCAAAGGCGCAAGTGACTCCGAACAATTGGAGTTTGCAAGCAAAGAAGGTTACGCAATTCTGACGCACGATCGCGTTGACTTTGAAGAATTGGCGGCAGAATATTTTGCGATGGGAAAAAATCATTGTGGAATCGTGATCCTCGCCGACAATTCACCTCAAGAAATTGCCCGCCGAATGATTTCTGTTTTAAATGACTTCACGGCGGACGAAATGATAAACCAAATCATCTATATTTAACCGATGGATTTATTGTTAGACAAATTTCACGAAGAATGCGGCATTTTCGGTGTCTTCGGACACAGCGAAGCCTCGACTTTAACGCAGCTCGGACTTTTTGCGCTCCAGCATCGCGGGCAGGAGGCTTGCGGAATTGTTTCAAGCGACGGCGAAGATCTCCACCAATTTCGTTCGCAAGGGCTCGTCGCCGATGTTTTGGTCGAATCGGAACTCGAAAAATTGACGGGCAATTCGGCGATCGGGCACACGCGCTATTCGACCGCCGGAAAAAACACGATCAAGGAAGTTCAGCCTTTTTCGGTGACTTGCCAACACGGACAAATCGCGGTTTGTCATAACGGAAATCTGCCGTTTGCCGAAGTGAAACGCAAGGAACTCGAACAAGCCGGCGCGATCTTTTCTTCAACGTCCGATACCGAAACGATTCTGCACAGCATCGCCCGTGACCATTCGACAAACGCCATCGAAGCGATCAAAAAAGTTTTGAAGGACACGGAAGGCGCGTTTTCGCTGCTTTTTTTAACGCCTGATGCGCTCGTCGCCGTGCGCGATCCGCGCGGATTTCGTCCGATGGTTTTGGGCAAACTTAAAGAAGCGTGGTGCATTGCCTCGGAAACCTGCGCGTTCGATCTGATAGATGCCGAATATGTCCGCGAGATCAAGCCGGGCGAAATGCTCGTCGTTGATAAAAACGGGCTTCATTCGAGCTTTCCGCTTGACGCGAAGCCGATCTCGGTTTGTTCATTCGAACACGTCTATTTTTCGCGTCCCGATTCGACCATTTTCGGGCGTTCGGTCAATCAATCGCGGCATTTAATGGGCAAACAGCTTGCCATCGAACATCCGATTGAAAATACCGATGACGCATTAGTCGTGCCGGTTCCCGATTCGGGTGTCGCGGCGGCAATCGGTTATGCGCGGCAATCAGGCATCAATTTCCGGCAGGCGATCATCCGCAATCATTACGTCGGGCGGACATTTATCGAACCTTCGCAGAGCATTCGTTCGTTCGGCGTTCGCTTGAAGCTCAATCCGATCAAAGATTTGATCAACGGCAGAAAAATTATTTTGGTTGACGATTCGATCGTCCGCGGCACGACCTCGAAAAAGATCGTCCAGATGGTCAAAGAAGCGGGCGCGAAGGAAGTTCACTTAAGGATTTCGTGTCCGCCGACGATCTCACCTTGTTATTACGGGGTTGATACGCCGCGCAAGGCAGATTTGATCGCCGCGCAAATGTCGGTTGAAGAAGTTTGCCGTTATATCGAGGCTGACAGTTTGGGTTATCTCTCGCTCAAAGGAATGCTCGAAGCCATCGGGTTAGAGCCGAAATCGTCGTGCGTCGCGTGTTGGAACGGAAAATATCCGACGCTGATTGCCAACGGCAAGCCGACCATTGATAATAGTTAAAGAAAAATTTTAAAAAAGGAGTGAAAAATGCAATTTTTTTCAACGCTCGCAGTGATTTTTGTCTTCGCCTTTTCATTACAGCAATGTGATAAAACAAGTCTTAAAGACAACCAAACTGTGGCGAAAGCCAACACCAACACATCGTCAACAATCGCGCCGGCAGATGAAGCGCCGCGCATTTCAGTGGACGATGCAAAGAAAGATTTCGATGCGGGAAATGTAATTTTTATTGATACCCGCGCCGAAAGTTCTTTTAACGAAGAACATATCAAAGGCGCAATCAACATTCCGTCGAACGCCTTTGAAACGCGCTACACGGAAGTTCCCAAAGATAAGAAAATTATCGCCTACTGTTCCTGACCAAGCGAACACACCAGTGCCCGTGCGGTACAGATTTTGAAAGAAAAAGGTTATACAAATGCTTTTGCTTTGGTCGGCGGAACTCAGGGCTGGAAAACTGCGGGTTATCCAATGGAGAAAAGCGATAAATAATTGAAAAGTGAAGAAAGCCAAATTGCTTAAAAAGTTGCTTTCGGGTTCAAAGAACATAAGTTTTTCGGACGCGGCAACTTGTGCTAAAATATTTGGCTTTCGTCTTGACCGCATCAATGGCAGTCATCATATTTTCGTCCACAGCGATATTCCCGAATTGGTAAATTTACAAAATAACAAAGGAAAAGCGTTTTTTTATCAAGTAACTGATGTTACGCAAAATTGTTTTTTAGCTCGGTTTCAACCGGCTTCCCGCGCTTCGCGGCGATTAGCCACGTCCATTTATGGCGTGGTTGGCAATTCGAGCAAAGTTTGAGGGCGTTTTAACGTCCTTTTCTTCCGCTTTAGCTGTTGTAATTTGATGGCTCAAGCCTTTTTTAAGGACGTTAAAACGCCCTTTATCATTCTATTATCGCTCAACCACGCCATAAATAGCGTGGCTAATTACCGCGAAGCGCGGAAAGCTGCCTAAAGGCGGCTGAAACCAAAACTGCGTAACATCAGAAGTAAAATAACTTCTGCAACAAATCGAAAGATACAATCTTCAAATGGCGAACGAATAATGAAAGATTACCACGTTAATTTATTTTACAGCGAAGATGATGAAGGCTACATTGCCGACATTCCCGATTTGAAACATTGTTCGGCTTTTGGCGAAACGCCGGAAGAGGCTTTACGCGAAGTTTTAAAAGCAAAAAAAGCGTGGATTGAAACAGCAATCGCTAACGGAAAGCCTGTTCCTGCGCCACGCTTTCGCCCGCTCATTTATCAAACCATTTAAGATTTTCCCGCTAAAGCGTCACAAATCCGTTCTGCCGCGTGTCCGTCCCAGAGCGGCGGAATTTTTGTGTCTTTCGGCGAAGAATTTTCCAAAATTGAATACGCGGATCGTTTGATCTTGTCGGGATTCGTGCCAACGAGAATGTTTGTGCCAAGTTCGATAGTGATCGGGCGTTCGGTATTTTCGCGCAAGGTCAGACAAGGAATCCCGATCGCGGTCGTTTCTTCCTGAAGTCCGCCCGAATCGGTCAAAACAAGGCGTGCGCCCGAATATAGATTCATAAAATCCAAGTAACCAAGCGGCTCGATAAGGCGAATCTTTGATTTTGCAACTCGTTCGGTAAATCCGAATTTTTCGATATTCGCTTTGGTGCGCGGATGAACCGGAAAAATTATTGGCAGTTTTTTGCTGATTTCTATTAAAGCATCAAGCAATCCGCTGAAAACTTCTCGTTCGTCAACATTCGACGGACGATGAAGCGTTAAAACGGCGTAATCTTTATCAATTAAATCAAGGGTTTCACGAGTCTTTGAGCTGCGCGACTTTTCCAGATTATAAAAAAGCGAATCAATCATCACGTTGCCGACAAATTTTATTTTATCATTGCTGATTCCCTCTTGTTTGAGATTTTCGTCCGCATCCTCAGAAGTCGTGAGCAGCAGATCGGAGATCGAATCGGTTAAGATTCGGTTGATCTCTTCGGGCATCGTACGGTCGCGTGAACGCAAGCCCGCCTCGACATGCGCCACACGAACGCCGAGTTTCGCACAAACCAACGCACAAGCGATCGTCGAATTGACATCGCCGACAACCAAAACCCAATCCGGTTTTTCCTGCAAAACAATCGGCTCAAACGCCATCATAATGCGCGCCGTCTGAAGAGCGTGCGATGCCGAACCGACTTCGAGATGAAAATCCGGCTTTGGGATTCCCAGATCAACAAAAAACGAATCGGACATCGCCGCGTCGTAATGCTGTCCGGTGTGAACAATTAACGGCAAAAATTCCCGTTCGCGCCGCCGCATTTCGCGGACAATCGGCGCGATCTTCATAAAATTTGGACGCGCTCCGACGATGTTTAAGATTTTTAACATAGAAAGTGAAAATTATTCTGAAATTAATCCGAGCGACATTGCGTAGAGAATTCCTACAATTCGTTCAAGAATGTTTTATATTTCTTTGAAAAATTGTCTGTATAATCTCACAGCAGATTCCATTACTGAGCGGTCTAAAAATTGCGTTGCCCGGAAAATAAGAAAGTTGCCCACGAATAAACGCTAAAAGACGCTAAAAAAAGCGAAAATGATTCAATCTAATTTTCTATTTCGTGCCTTTCGCGTCATTTCGCGGGCAACTTTCTTAAAAAGTTCCAACAAATTCCAACTAAGCAATAACTATGCCGCTCAG
>JANPDZ010000787.1:0-3636 GCA_031431735.1 Acidobacteriota bacterium
ATCAGAAAAGAGCGATTTTATTCTGAAAAAATAGTTTTGTTAAACAAAACACATCAAATTTTAAGTGTTGCAAATACGATAGTTCTAGTATTTAGCTTTTGTCTAACTGACATTATTTTTGAGCGAAACATGAGTAATAAGGAGTTTGTTGTTGTCATTGATTTTTTACATTGGTTTGATCCTGAGCGCGGCGATTGGCTTGTCGCTCGGACTGATTGGCGGCGGCGGTTCGATTCTGACGGTTCCGATTCTGGTTTATTTTCTCGGAGTCGAAGCGCGTGAAGCGGTCGTGATGTCGCTCGCGGTGGTCGGCGCGACGAGTCTTTTCGGCTCGTATTTACATTACAAACGCGGTAATCTAAACTTTTCAAGTGGCTTGCTTTTTGGAATTGCGGGGGTTTTGGGGGCGTTTTTGGGTTCGCCTTTGACGTATTTGATTGCGCCAAACGCGCTGATGCTGATTTTTGCGGCGTTAATGTTCGTTGTTGCCGGTTCGATGCTCTGGCGAAGAAAAAATGCCGAAAATGAAGTGATTCGCGAAACGAATTTGACGAAAGCGATTTTGGCAGGTTTCGGAGTCGGAATTTTGACAGGTTTTCTCGGGGTCGGCGGCGGGTTTTTGATCGTTCCGGCACTTGTTCTCTTCGGTGGTTTGCCGATGAAAGAAGCGATCGGAACATCACTTTTTGTGATCGCCTTAAACTGTGTTGCCGGACTTGTCGGGCATCTAAGCTACGGAATGTTCGATCTGCAAATAACTTTTTTGGTCACAGCGTTGGCGGTTTTAGGCGCAATTGCCGGCACGATTTTGTCGTATAAATTTTCGGCGGCAAATCTGCAAAGGTCGTTTGCCTTTTTGGTTTTGGCGGTCGCATCTTTTCTAACATATAAAAATTTATTCTAAAAATTGGAGGTTTTATGAAATTTAAGCAGTTTTATCTCGGATGTTTGGCACATGCTTCTTATTATATCGGTTCGGGTGATGAGGCGGCGATCATTGACCCGCAGCGCGATGTTCAGCAATATCTGGATGAATCGGCGGCAAACGGGCAAAAAATCAAATATATTATCGAAACGCATTCGCACGCCGATTTCGTCTCAGGACATCTTGAACTCGCCGAAAAAACCGGCGCGGAAATTATTTACGGACAACGCGCAAATACGACTTTTCCGACGCATAAAGTCAAAGACGGCGACGCGCTTAACATCGGAAAGATCAATCTTAAATTCTTAGAAACGCCCGGACACACGCCCGAAGGCATCTGCATTTTGGCGACAGGCGACGGCGAAACCGCGAAGCTTTTTACCGGCGACACGCTCTTTATCGGCGATGTCGGGCGACCTGATTTGATCGGCTCAAAAGGTTTTACGGCGGAAGAGATGGCCGGATTTTTATATGATTCGCTCCACGAAAAGATCTTGCCGCTCGCGGGCGAAACCGAAGTTTATCCGGCACACGGCGCGGGCAGTTTGTGCGGAAAATCTCTGTCGAAAGAAACATGGTCAACACTCGGCAATCAGAAACAGTTTAATTACGCGCTTCAACCGATGACGAAGGAAGAATTCGTCAAGATCGTCGCGGCTGACCAACCCGAAGTTCCCGCTTATTTTCCCAAAAGCGCGGCGAAAAATTTAGAAGGCTCAAAGGCGTTGGCAGATTTACCGAAACCGAAAGCGTTTTCAACCGAAGAAGCCGAAAATTTTGACGGCGTTGTTTTGGATGTCCGTCAAAATACCGAATTCGGCGCGGCGCACATTCCAAACGCGATCAACATCGGACTCGGCGGACAATTTGCGAGTTGGGCGGGAACGATGGTTCCGATTGGAACAAATTTGGCAATTGCCTCCGAAACACAAGCGCAGGTTGACGAAGCGTTTATGCGCCTGGCGCGGGTCGGACACGAAACGGTCAAAGGCTTTATCTTGATGAAAGATTTTGCGGGTAAAATCAACGAAATTGAACAAGTTTCGGTTGGCGAGGTTCAATCATTGACCGAAACCGAAAAATATCTGCAATTCGTTGACGTGCGCCGCGTTGCTGAACACACGAACGGGCACGCCTCGCGCACCGTGAACATTCCGCTTGATAAATTGTCGAAAGAATTGGACAAACTTGACCCGAGCGCGCCGATATATGTTATTTGCCAAAGCGGTTATCGTTCAAGCCTTGGGGCAAGCATCCTGGAAAACGCGGGTTTTGCCAAGGTTTATAACGTCAGCGGCGGCACGCAGGCGTGGATCAACGAAGGGTTTGAAACGGAAGTTTCCGCGACGGCTTGCGCGAATTCAAAATAAATTTTATGGAAGACCTTTACTGGATAATCGGTTTTGTTGTTTTTTGGTTATTATTACAACTCGTAATTTTGCCGAAACTCGGCGTGGATACCTGAATGCGCGGAGCTTGCCGCGTCGAGTCTCGGCGCAAGAAAAATGTCGAAAAATCAATTGAAACGGAGGTCGGAAAATGAATCGAAAAACGCATTGGGAAACGGTTTATGAAACAAAATCCGACCAACAAGTTAGTTGGTTTCGCGAACATTTGGACAATTCTTTGCGGATGATCTTAAACACGAAGGTCGGCAAAGAAGCAGCAATTATTGATGTCGGCGGCGGAAGTTCGACTTTGGTTGACGATTTGTTAAAAAATGGTTTCGCCGACCTTTCGGTTTTGGATATTTCGGCGGCGGCTCTTCAGAAAAGTCAGACGCGTTTGGGCAAAAATGCCGACAAAATCGAATGGATCGAAGCCGATATAACGGAAGTTTCATTGCCCGAAAATCATTATGATGTTTGGCACGACCGCGCCGTTTTTCATTTTTTGACGGATGAAGATGACCGCCAAAAATATGTCGGACTCGTGATGCGTTCGTTGAAAGCCGACGGACACATCATTGTCGCGTCTTTTGGTGAAAACGGTCCGCAGAAATGCAGCGGTTTGGACGTTGTGCGATACTCTCCCGAAACGATGCGCAACGAATTCGGCGGCGAATTTAAGCTCGTCAAAAGTCTCAGCGAAACGCACGAAACGCCGTTTGGCACAACACAGGAATTCATTTATTGTTATTGCAGAAAAATGGTGTAAAAAATTATGTTTGACCCGAGCAGCAAAATTCAGGATTTTTTGGTTTTCGGCGAATTTGGCGATGTCAATCCCTCGATCACGGATTCTTCGACTTTTACATTTCTGACTCCCGAACGGATGGAAGACAGCGAATCGGCGCAGGTTTCGGCTTCGGCGGAATGCTCGCGCTGGATGTCGGAAATCTCGAAACTGCCAACAAACTGATGACGCGGATGCAGGAAGAAAAAGTCGGCTATCTGGCAGTTAGTCTGGGTTACTTCAAAACGCTTTTCAGCCCGCCGGGACACAGCACATCGTCGGAAATCCCGAAAGAAGAACGCGACGAAATGGGCTTGAGCGAAGGACTTGTGCGGTTTTCGATCGGTTTGGACAATGACATTGCTCAATCGTTTGAGCGAATCAAAAAATGTCTGATTGAATTGGCGATCATTTAAGAGAAAAAGGAAAGCAAATATTTCATCAACATTAGACATTATTGGAAATAAAACAAAGTTCCAAAACAGTCGCCGAAGGTGACAAATTTAATAGCGGCGGGTCGAGCGGCGAGCGACACC
>JANPDZ010000788.1:0-5839 GCA_031431735.1 Acidobacteriota bacterium
AAAATCGGACGATTTCAGCCTTATTTTAGTGGTTTTAGCTCCAATTTACTATGTATTTGTGGTCTGAAAAATGTTAATTGTTGCAATACATAGATTTGGATTTACGCGACACGCTCTAAGTAGTATCAAACGCTCCGGCAGTCGTCGGAAAACTTGACGATAATGTATATCCGGTAACATAAACATTTTCTGCTGAATCCGTCGCAATTGCGTATCCTATATCGTCAGAACTGCCGCCCAAAAAGGTTGAAAACGAAAGATTGCTCAAATTAACCGACGGATCAATTGTCAGAGGCTTTGAACGGTCGTAATCGCCGAGTTCAAACGTAATTCGCTGCGACCCGCCGTCTTTTTCGACAACAAATCTGCTCGAAATTTCCTGTCTTGCGCCGTTCGCGTCCTGATATGTAAAAGGTTTATTTTGCTTAATATCGCCGTATTCGGTTTTTATCAAAATATCGCCTTCCGCCGTCAGTTCAACTTCTTTTGCGCCTTTTACATCCCAACCGATTTGGTTCGGATTCGCATTTGGAGCAACGACAAAATCATATTGCACGCCGCCCTGCTCCTTGCCGCGCCAAACCAAATCTATTCCTTCATAAACATTGTTCATTTGCACGGTTTGATAATTTGGAATCTCCGTCCGCCAATCGCTTTCGTCGCCCTTGAAATAATTTGTCCGATGTTCGAGCATTTGTGAACCGCCAAACGTCGAATTTTCGTTCGCGCCCACGAGCGACATATAAACCGCAACCGCCGATTTCGGAGTTTCGATTTCAGCTTTTGGATTTCTAAAATCTGCCGCTTCGCGCGTTTTGACCGTTGTATTATCCGAAACAACATAAACCGCATCCGTTCCGGTCAAAAACAACCCGTAACCTTTTGTGCCGCGGGCAAAATATCGCACCTTGCCGTTAAATTGCCCTTTGTTTTCCTCAAAATAAACCGCGGATGCGCCTAAATTCTCAACTACCGCTTCGGTTGAAACATTTTGCTCCGCCGGAACATTCGCCGAAACTTCCGTCTGAAAAACATCTGATTCGGTAAAAACCAAACCAGTCAAAAATACCGCCGTCAGAGTGATTACCGAAATCATTCTGTTACAATTCGTATTCATAATTTTGCTCTCCATTTCTTATTGCTGAACAAAACAGCATCGGTTAAATCTCCAGCTAAGCTGATCCGCCGGTCGGATTTGCGGAAGACGAGCGTCTTTAAACTTTTCTCAAATTCTTGTTTTTATAAGATAGCAGGTTCAAGCCCAAAAAAAAAGATAAAAGAATTCTTAGATGTAATGCCTCAGTAATGAGTTTTAAGGACTGGAGCGCTGGGCATCCCCGCTTGCATAGCGTTTGAAAAACGCTCAAATCTTTCATTTTCTTTCAATATTCTTAGGAATCGAAGTATTTGACGCCGCAAATCGAGCGACGTATGCAAGCGGGAACGCCCCGCGCTCTAGTCATAACTTTTTACTGACGCATTACTGCGCCTTGTAATACCTCAGTAAAAAGTTAGGAATTCATATTTCAACAAATGCGGGCAAGAGAGCGCACCTTCCTGACCTCAAATTTGCTGTAACTTGATTGATATTCTTTTATCTTTTCTCAAAGTTAAAGGTAAAAAAGACCTGCTTAAACCAATTAAAGGTCTGGAAGGTGCGCTCTCTTGCCAGCTCTTTCAGCACAGATTTTATCTGTAACTTTTTACTGAGGCATTACCGCCGAAAGTAATCGGTCAGTAAAAAGTTAAGAAAAAGAATTTTGCCCGCGAAATACGCGAAATGGCGCTAAAAAAAGAAATTAAACTAAATTTATTTTCAATTTTCTTTTGTTTTTTAGCGTATTTCGCGTATTTCGCGGGCAAAAAAAAGGTTTCATCATAAACTTATTGCTGTAACTTTTTATTGAGGCATTACCGCCGAAATAATTTTTTTCTTGATGCTTTTTGATTTTATGTGTAGTATTAAAAACTCGCTTCGGCGAGAAAAAACGCAGAATTTTATGACGAAACAGAATTTATCAAAACTTACCGGGCAGATGCGAAACCAATCGGTCGCGCCGCTCGTTGTAAAAAAAGGCGGATTGATGCTTTCGACGATTTACGCATTTGTTTTTACGAAAACTTAAAAAATTTGAATGTTTTGAAAGGTAAAAGCCGTCGGGGTTTCAAGCCTGACGGCTTTTTCGATTTGGGATTTGGGATTGCGGATTGCAGATTGAATTTTTTTCAAAAAACAAATCCGCAATCCGCAATCCCAAATCCCAAATCCTATGAATTTAACCTATTCACAATTATTAAAGGGCAACCGCAATTTCCGCAATCTGTTGTGGGGACAGTTTGTTTCCGAGATGGGAAATTGGTTCAACTTTATCGCCGGATTAGGGCTGGTGCGGGTTGTTTCGGACGCTTCGCCGATGGCATTGGGAATTTTGCTTGTTTGCCGTCTGCTTCCTTTCGCGCTTTTTTCGCCGATCGCGGGAACTTTGGTTGACCGGTTTTCGCGGCGGCAAGTGATGCTTTGGTCGGATTTGATTCGCGTGATGGTCGCGCTTGCTTTTGTATTTGTGACAAGCGCGGAAAATCTTTGGATCGCCTACACGGCAACTATTTTGCTTTCGACTTTCGGCGCATTTTTTGAAGGCGCGAAAAATGCCGCGACGCCGAATATGACGGGCAAGGACGGACTTCTCGCGGGAACTGCTTTGATGTTTTCGACGCGCTTTTTGCTGATGGCCGTCGGTTCGGCACTCGGCGGTTTTGCGGCGGCCTATTTCGGCTATCAAGTCGCGTTTATCATTAACGCCGCGTCGTTTGCGATTTCGGCATTCTCCGTTTGGCTGATTCCCGAAGAAGCGATGCGCGATGATGATACTGCGACACGGATGAAGGATAAATCCGCCCGAGAATCTTTTTTCACCGAATTAAAAGAAGGCTTTCGCTATACCAAGCAAAATCATTTTGCCCTGACGATTTTGATAATGAACGTCATCTGGGCAACCGGCGGCGGCGCCATCAATGTTGTTTTTGAACGAATGGGCGGAGTTTTTTTCGCGCAGAAAGAAAATTTGAATCCTGATCTGGCGGTCGGAATTTTGTGGTTTGCGAGCGGTCTCGGACTTTTTCTCGGAATGATGCTCGCGCACCGCGCTTCGGCAATTCTTGAAAGCCGCAAGAGTCACAGTTCATTTATCGGTTGGACGCTTGTAATTCACGGGCTTTTGTTTTCGGTCGGCGGATTGATGCCGAGTTTGTGGCTGCTCGCGGTAATCTGTTTTGTGTCACGGGCGATTGTCGGTGTCGAATATGCCGTTCAGGAAACGATGTTCCAAAGAAGTTTGCCCGATTATATTCGCGGACGAATTTCAACGCTCGACCGTGGCGCGGAAATCACCATGTTCAGTCTTTCGAGCTATTTGGCGAGTCTCGCGATCTATGGAATTTCGCCGCAGACTTTGACGATAATTTCAGGAGTTTTATCGGCCAGCGCGGGTGTCGTGTGGTTTCTCCGGGAAAGACGGTGAGACGGAGGGACGGAAGCGACGGAGGGACGGAGGGACGGAAGCGACGGAGGGACGGAGAGATTTTAGAGCAGAATTCCTTGTCGCTAAGTCGCTAAGTCGCTAAGTCGCTAAGTCGCTAAGTCCCTTCGTCGCTCCGTCTCATCGTCTCCCCGTCCCTCCGTCCCTTCCGTCTCAAATCACGCAGTAATTATAACGGCTTTTGTTCCGGTCAATTCCGAAAAATCTTTGGTGTAAATTGTATCAACACGGCGCACGCGGCCGATGGTTTCGACAATGTCCTGGGTCGCGATAAATCCGTCTTCGACATGCGCGATCGCCCACGTTGTAATGTGCGAAGCCGTTCGCAAAGTTTCTTCCAAAAGGCGTAAATACTGCGATTTTGTTTCAATCAGTGTTCCTAATCGGCCGGCTTGACGAGCTTCCAGATCATTCCAAAAATCGTCGCCGCTGCGCAAGAACTCTTCGCGCCACGCCGTCCAGCCGAAATATTTTTGCTGTGAGAGATTATGGGCTCGCGGCAGGCGCAGAAACATCAGATCGGACGCGAAATTTTCGGCGATAAAATCGTAGGCGGTTTTGTTTGAACAAGTATTGTTTTGACCGTTGTTGACCGGTTCGTGCAATGCGCTCAGCAATCTTCGGAAAACATTTGAAAGCGGCTGGCGAAGTTCAAGTGTTTCGCCTGTAAAAGATAAAACATAATCGCCGACGTTGAGCGCGATGTTTAAAGCAATCGCCTTGCCGATCGGCGATGGCAGCCGTTCAATGTTTTGACGGACATTATCAAACCACCACGCATCGGTTTCGCCGAACCAATTTCTGAGAGCTTGATTTTGCAAGCGATAGCGTGGAACATATGCGTCTTCGAGGATCACATTGACATCGTCGTCCGACAATTTTTCGCCGTTGTTCTGAATTGCGGCGACCGATTTGGTCCACCCTGCCAGCGTCAGATCATTGGCAAGAACACGCATTTTCCATCGTTTGAGGTAAGCACCGAGATTGGCATCGCCCGTAAAAGGCAACGCGGCAGACGTAAATTTCAGACGCTTCAGGACGTTTAACTCAAAGGCAAGCCAACCTCGCGGTGTGTTGTTTGTTTGGATCATATTTCAAAAAAAGGTAATTGATTACGACATTGTTTGATAAAGTGAAAAAGGTTAAAAGTGAAAACAAACGTCCAAAAAGCTCAGTCGTTTGTTGAGCAACGATTTCAGTGAATATCAGAAATAATTCGGTCAACTTTCAAATCTTCAATCGCAAGACCCGCTTTTTCACTTTTTCACCAAAACCGACATTTGGTTTAATCAGTTGCGAAAAATTATTGTTCGACCGCCTGAATATTTCTTTCAACGGCGAAAGATTCGAGCTCCGGCAAATCAGCGAGCGACAAAAACGCTTTGACGACCTTCGGGTCAAACTCGATGCCTGACCATTCGACCAAATAGCGTTTCGCTTCCAATGTGGAAATTGCCACGCTGTACGGGCGCGAATCGGTCAGCGCGGCAAAGGTGTCGGCAACGCGCAAAATGCGGGCGGCAAGCGGAATTTGTTCGCGCTCAAGTGTATCCGGGTAGCCCGTGCCGTTCCACCATTCGTGATGCCAGCGCACCAGAAGCTGAACGGCGCGACCAAGACCGCGTTTGGCGGCTTCCTGTTCGCCGATCACCGTATGCCTTTGCATATCAATACGCTCATCTTCACGCAAAAGCCGGCTCGCGCGGATATATTCGCGGTTCATAACCATCTCGCCGAGGTCGTGAACGAGCGCGGCTTGACGCAAAGCCGCGCGGTCGTGCAATGCAAAATTAAACTTTTCGGCAATTGCTTCGGCAATTGCCGCGACGCGTCTGCCGTGCGGATGAGCGTAGCCTTCAAATTCATCAATCGCCGCAGAAAGCTGCACCAACGGTCCATCGACGGGCATTTCTTTTTGCGCTTCAGTTGCAAAAATACTTTCCATAGTAAAAAGTTTCAGGTTTCAAGTTTCAAGTTAGATTCGAAATGGAGTCTAAAATCTTAGGTCATTAAAACCTCGTTTATTTACAAAAAACGGTCTAAAAACTAATAACCAAAAACCACAGACTCAAGACCAAAGACTCAGGTTAATTTAACTATTTATTTTGTAAACTGTCGAGTAAGGCTTGTGCTTCTTTGATATCGGGAAAGATTGTTAAAAGGCGTGTGAGTTCGCCTTCAGCGCGTTTCGGTAAATTATACTGGATAAAAAATTCGGACAGCATAATCCGATAACCGGGATTATCGGATTCGAGCTTGACCGCGGCTTGCAGTTCGGCTTCGGCTTTGTATCTTTGATT
>JANPDZ010000789.1:0-1982 GCA_031431735.1 Acidobacteriota bacterium
ACCTGCAAGGCTACAAAAGATTGCTGTCATTGTGGCGGGAACAAAACGGAATCTGTCCCGTGTGTGACGCGCAAGATAACGAAGATCACGGGTTGGCATAGCCATCACATTGTCTATCGTGTTCACGGCGGCGCAGACGGACATAATAACCGAGTTTTGTTACACCCGAATTGTCACAGACAAGTTCACTCGAAAGGATTGGAAGTAGTAAAACCGCGTTCCAAACCGAGCGTTAATAAGGCTTGAGCCGGATGCGGGGAAACTCGCAAGCACGGTTCTGAGAGGCGAGAGTGTCAGTAATGACATTCTCCTACTCGACTGGGTGCGGCTTCCCAATCAATTAGCTTTCTAGCAATCGAAAGAATTAAATTTACGGTTCAATCAGATGTTTGATTTTGTCCGCCACTTTCTCGAAATATTCAACTTTAACAACACTAAACTTTCTGATGATTTTATTTTGGTGAACGGTAAAAAGTTTGTGTGCCTTGACGGTTGAGCTTTCCGGCAATACACCAATTTCCAAATCATCATTTTCCAATTCAACCGAGTATGCGTCTTTGTGTAAATTACTCGTAATCACACAAACAACAACGTCTTGAAAATTTTGGTTGTAATCGTCATTGGAAACAATCAAGACAGGTCGCCGCTTGGTGTTGCTCAAATCCGAATATGGAAATGGCATAAGGACAATTTCTCTTTGTTTATACATTGTCCCACTCACTCGGCTCGTTCTCCCACGCCCTATTGATAGAGTATTCGGTTAAATCTTCGGTGAACTCGCCCATATACAAACCGTATTTGTCTTGATAAAGAAAATCCACGAGTTTGTTGATGGTCTGCAAAAGTTCGGTGTTTTTGAGCAACGCCAATTCTTCTTGCAGTCTTTGATATTCTGTAATCGGAAGTTGAATAGTTTGCATAATCTCACCAAATCTAATTTTCGCACAAATGGAACGATACAACAAGAATCTCTTTGAAATTGAATATTTCAAGAACAAATATAGATTTGCGAGTTTGTGAAAATGTTTTTCGCAAAAATCTACAATGCTTTGAATGAATCAAAGAACCTATCGGCATCGGCGGCGAATTTAAGGTATGTGGCTTTGTCTTTCGCTCGATATGAGAGAACAAATGTTCGCCGCGTTGACCTAAAATGATAAGCCTTCCCGTAAATAATCCAACCATTAAAGTCTTCGGAAGGATTTTGGGCTATCCATTTAATACCAAGAATTCCCAGCTTAGAAATATTTGCTATTGTAGGATTATCGCCTATTGCGAGATTTCTAACCAATAGCATTTTTTGCTCCTCACTCACATCATTTATCTTCATTGACGGATACGGCGTATTAGCTTGAATTCCAAATAGAACGGTTTGTGATTCGTATTCACAACTGTATGTGTAACTCGTAGCTTTCCCGTAGGGTTCATCTCTATCAAACTGATACACCTCCGGCGTGCAAGGCATTAGGATACTGAATTTACCGTCTTGAGAAGTAAAGGTTTTCCATTTCAGCGCAGTAGTTTTGACTGGATTTGATGGAGTTTTCTTGGCGGTGGTTTTCTTGCCTTTTTGGGCAAATGACAGTGACGGGAAAAGTAAAAATAGTCCAACCACCAAAACGACTAAAACGAAGCTAAATTTTTTCATGTTTTCTCCTCCGCGATTTGTTACGAGTTTTTAGGAAACCCGAAAGCACCCAACGCTTGAGATGACGTGGGGCGAAACCGCCGTCAAGCCCGCCGAAAGTAACCACGCGACGTGATAACAAAGTCGCTGTTTCGCCCTCACGTCCATTGAATTGGTGCGACACGAAGTCGCGTAAATAGCTGTAATGCTTAGCCTTAACTATGACATTACCTCTTGTTCTTCCAAGAGTTTCCTACGAGAGCGTGCGTCGTTGGTAACGACGGGGTGCGAAGCCTCTCGGACAATGTAGCTTGCACTGAAAGCATCAATTCGGTCAAGAGCTAGGAACGAGTAG
>JANPDZ010000790.1:0-6605 GCA_031431735.1 Acidobacteriota bacterium
CACTTACTTCGTGCGTGTTTCGGCAAAAATGCAGAAGCCCGCACGAAGTAAGGGCGTTCTTTCTACACACTTACTTCGTGCGTGTTTCGGCAAATAGGAGAATTATGTTAGACGATTACGGTTTTGAGATTTACGAAGAAAATAAATTTCCGTTGGCGTATTTGATTACGATTCGCACCTTTGGAACGTGGCTGCACGGCGACGAAAGACATTCGGTTGACCGACACGGGAAAAATATCTATGGCACGGTTGATGTTGCTCCGAATCAAAGGTTAACCGAAATAATGCAAAGCGAATTGAAACAACCTGCAATTATTCTCAATGAATTACAGAGAAAAGTTGTCGAAGTTGCCATTACCGAACTTTGTGAAAAAAGAAAGTATTATCTGCAAGCTATCAATGTCCGAACAAATCACGCTCACGCGGTTGTTTCGGCACAAATCAAACCCGAAAGAATTGCAGATGCCTTCAAAGCCGCCGCCACTAAAAAATTACGAGAAGAAAATCTTGTTAAGAAAGAACTCAAAATTTGGTCGCGCGGCAGAAGTCGCAGATATTTATGGAAACCTCGCCACGTTGAATTGGCGATTGATTATGTTCTTTACGGACAAGGTGATATTCCTTTTGAAATTGAAGACTGAATAAATGCGAGAAAGCACACTTACTTCGTGCGTGTTTCGGCAACGAGTTGGATTTCATCATCAACTACGACATCAAATATCGAATCGGCAAGGAAAAGGAAAGATAATGATGAGTTTTTGAAATATGCACTACAGGTTTCGGCTGAACGGGAAGAAGTTGAAAAGGTTACGCTTTCGGTAATTGAGAAGCCGATTTTATCAAGCGACACCGCAACCTTCTCGCGTGAAGCGATTGAATTTTACCTGAAAAAGATTAACAGCGACTTAAAACCTTTTTCTGATGCTTTTTGGAAATACTTTGAAACCATTGGTATGGTTGAACGAAGTGAAAGTGAGGGGCAACAAGTTTTGAAACCGACCGGATTTGGCATTTTACTTTTTGGAGAAAAACCAAGAGATCAGTTTCCTCAAGCCGGACTTAAAGCAAAAGTGAAATATGGAACGGACAGACCGATTCCACAAGAATTTGCACAACCATTGGTGATGATTCCGCTTGAAGTTGAGAATTGGTTAAAGAAGGTTCTTCACTCAAACATAAGCAGAGAAGGTTTTGAACGTCAGACAACAACCGATTTTCCGATTGAGCCATTGCGGGAAGCTATTGTTAATGCTCTAGTGGTGCTGGGCTGAAATAACACCACAGTCAAAGCTCACTACAAATGGTGTTTCGGAGACAGTCGAATTGATTTTTCCCTGTTGGGAAATTTCCGCCAAGCACCACTAGTTCATCGTGATTATGAACTAGAAGGAGCCAAGACTTCGGTTGAAATTGATGACGATAAAATCGTCATCAAAAGTCCGGGACTTCCTGTCGAACCAATTTCTTTTGATGACGTTAAATTATTCAAAGCACCCTCTTTGAGCCGAAACCCGAAAATAACTTACGTCTATAATCAAATGGATTTTATGGAAGAATCCGAACTTGGCATGGAAACGTTTCGTTCAATGCTGGATAAATACAACCTTCCTTTACCTGAGTATTCCTACCAAGCCCCGTTTTTGGTGTTGACGTTTAGAAGAAGTATTATGGCGGTTAGGAATGCTGCTGGAAATGAAAATTTATCTAGCCTGACCGATGAGGAATTGAATGGGTTGGAGTGGATTAGGTCAGTTGGCGATACGTCTACAAAAGAATATTCACAGAATTTTGGATATTCACAAAGAACGGCTAGCAGACATTTGCGAAAGATGTTGAATTTAGGTTTATTGATAACCAACGTCGAGAATCTCAAGTCTCCGCTTTTGAGATATTCGCTGAATATTTAGCTACGAAATAGTATCGGACATAGACACATACATAGACATCGTGTCTATGTAATGGATATATTTTTAATAAATATGTTGTTACATAGACAAAAGCATAGTCACAATGTCCATGTTCCTAGTTAACCAGAGGCGGGAAGAGCTAAGATCATTTGTAATAAAATCGTTATCCCGACATTATTCCCGACACCGTGTCGGGAAAGCTGATTCAAATAAGAAGATTAAGAAGTGAGTTTTGACTATGGAAGATGTCATCCCATCATACAATCAAGCTGAATATTTTATTGATGATTTTGATGAACCGATAAAAATCGGAAATATTCATTCTGCAATTGACCGATTAGTAAAAGAGTCCGGTGTTTCAACGTGGTGTTTCATTACCGCTTGGAATCCGCTCTCGGTTGAGTTTTCAGAAGCAGAAAATGCCGTTCGTAATGAAAAACTAAAAGCCGAATTAGAAAAATATCAAATTCTTGAAGGTGAAGGAAGAGATTCAAACGGAGAATGGCGACCGGAGCGCTCGTTTCTTGTCTTAGGAATTTCCAAAAAAGATGCAAAAACTTTAGCCGCAAAATTTGGTCAACGTGCCATTATTCACGGCGAATCGGGCAAACCGGCTGAATTGATAGAAACTCTTTTCACTCAAGGAAATTGTGAAATTATTCGTCAAAATAAAACCGCATTTCTTTGCAGTCGGAAAGTTTCGGCAAGTATTGTCTTGAAATGCTACGATTGGGCGATTGAACAACGCGAAGCTGGAAACTGCGTGATCGGCGGTTTTCATTCGCAAATCGAAAAAGACGTTTTGCACTATCTACTGAAAGGAAACCAACCAATTATCGTCGCCCTTGCTCGCGGATTGAAAAAGCGTTTAGAACCTGAATTTGAGAAGCCGCTTGCCGAAGGAAGATTATTGATAATTACGCCGTTTGACGAGAAAGTTAAAAGAGTTGGAAAAGATACTGCCTTCATTCGCAATAAATTGATGATAGATTTAGCCGAAAGCATCACCGTTGGCTATGCCGAAAAAGGCGGAATGCTTGAAAAGATAATTGGTAATTCTGATAAGAAAACAGATTTTATCTGAAATTGTTACGAGAAGAATGGAAAGAGAATCGTGAAATAGAAGATAAATTTAAGAAATGCCCGAACAGCAAAACATCGAATATAAACAAAGTTGGCTTGGGCGATTATCTGAAATGGATCAGCGGTTTTGCCAATGCCAGCGGCGGAACAATCTTCGTTGGTAAAGATGATGACGGCAAAACGGTCGGCGCGGCAGATTATAAAAAGCTGATGGACGATTTGCCGAATAAGATTCGTGATGTTTTGGGCATTATGGCGGAAGTCAATCTGCACGAAGACGGCGGTTTGTATTTTATCGAAATTATCACGCCGCCGTATTCGGTGCCGATTTCTTTGCGCGGCAGTTATTACTATCGAAGCGGTTCAACCAAACAGGAATTAAAAGGCAATGCGCTCAATGAATTTCTGCTCCGCAAATCCGGCAAAACTTGGGATGATTGTTTAGAACCTCGCGCCGCGCTTGATGATATTGACGCGCAAAGCATTGCACAATTTAAGAAAGCCGCCGAAAAATCAGGACGACTTCCGCGTGAAGAAGATTCGACGCTTGCCGAATTTCTCGAAAAACTGCGTCTGACGGAAAACGGACAACTCAAACGCGCCGCGATTATACTTTTCGGCAAAGATGCCGGACGTTTTTATCCGAACCAAGTCGTCAAAATCGGACGCTTCGGCAAAACTCCCGATGATTTGAAATTTCACGAAGTAATCGAAGGCAATCTGTTTCACCTTTTGCAGGAAACTGCTGAAATGCTTAACCGTAAATTCTTTATCAAACGGATTGAGTTTGAAGGCTTGCAACGTATCGAACAAAGGCGAATATCCGGTTGCCGCCGTCCGCGAAATGCTTCTCAATGCTCTGGTTCACCGCGATTATATGGGAACTTCCGTTCAGATCAGACTTTATGACGATAAATTTTCAATCTGGAACGAAGGAATGTTGCCCGAAGGTTTGAGTTTGGAAGCATTAAAACGAAAACACCCGTCGCGTCCGCGCAATCCGCTGATTGCCGATGTCTGTTTCAAAGGCGGTTACATTGACGCTTGGGGACGCGGAACGCTCAAAATTATCAACGCTTGCCGCGAAGCCGAACTTCCCGAACCGTTAATCATCGAACAGGACAGCGGTTTTGTAGTCGAGCTTTTCAAAAATCGTTTTACGGAAGAACAATTAAGAAAATCAGGCTTGAACGAAAGGCAGATAAAAGCCGTCTTATATGTTGCGGAAAACAGAAGAATTGACAACAAAAAATATAAAGAAATGTTTGACGTATCAAAAACGACCGCGACAAGAGATTTATCTCAATTAGTCGAAGAATTTATCATATTTGAAAAAATTGGCATTACAGGTGCGGGAACTGAAGATGTTTTGAAATCTTAAATGGACTCATAATGGACTCAATCGGCTCATAATGGGTTCATAATTGCGTCAATTGCATCATAATTGCATCACTACCGACAATAAAAAGGCGGATAGATAGCAGGTAAATGGTGGTTATTTTTATCTATACTTGAATTGGTTCGCTATTTCTTGTGTGCCAATTGTGTGCCAAACCGGGTGTAATTAAAAGTGTGACTTTTTATCAAAACCTTCGCCAAATCACTGGAGAAGAGTATTTTTGATGACAAGATGCAAGTGGAATCTGTAATTGATACCGCAATATATGCCTGAAACTCTGCATTGTTATCGTCCAATTTTGAAATTAGCGATTACTGAGTCACACTTTTATTACACCCGATTTGGAGTCACACTTTTAATTACACCCTGCCAAACCATTAAATTAGAGGTAATTTTGACTTGCTTATCCAATCTCAAATACAATTAGAAACCAACAATTCAACGTAAAATAAACTCAATAAATACAACAATTAAGACTTAAAATCCTGTATTCTTCGGAGTGTGCGGGTTCGATTCCCGCCCTAAGCACCAAAATTTTTATCCTTCATTGGAAATCTCGTTTTCCGGCGAGGCTTTTTTGTTGGCACGATTGTTGCGCTTAGGGTTTTTGGTATTCAGAAGGGGAAATTATGATGAAAACAAGGTTTTTATGGCAGATCGTTATTCTGTGCGGCTTTATTTTGTCGGTCAATGTATTTGTTCAGGCGCAAAGTGCCGAGCAAATCGTGCTTGCCGAAGCCGAACGGATTTCCAAAGACAAATTTACGTTTGTCGTTAAAACACCGAAAGGGGCGAGAGTTTACGGCGTCAAAAATCCGAGTTCGCAGATGATTGCGGCGATTGATAAAGGGTTGACCGATCTTTTTGTGATTGCTAAAAAACATAAATACAAAAAACGTCTGAAATATTCGGATTACTTGATTTTTATTGCCAAGCCCGACCGTCAGAAAAATTATGACGGAAATTATTCGCCCGATATTGCAGTTGGCGCCGGACAATACGCCGGAACCATTTACGATAATGGCGGCTATGTTTACGCGGCGGGAATGGTCATCGCTTATAATCCGTGCGCTTTTATCATCGGCGAACATACCAAAGATTTTAACCGCGTTTCCGACGTTGTGCGGTTTGAAGGCGAACACATCGTTCTTTATCACAACGACCGCAAGCTTTACAACGAAACCGCCGACCACAGCAAAGGCGGAAGCCATCCGATCCTGCAATAACGAAGGTGAAAAGGTTAAAAGTGAAAAGGTGAAAAAGTTAGTTGAATTATTATCAACAAAACTTTTTCACCTTTTCACTTTTAACCTTTTTCACTTTATAACCGATATGGTGCAGACAGTAACCGATATTGTCGATTGACGATAATGGACTTTCATCGGCAAAAGCGTGTAAAATGCGACAAAACCGAACTGTTGGTTATTTTTTTATTTACAGGTCGCCAATGGCACGTCCATTGCTTATATGCTTCGCGGATGTCTAGTTTGATAAAATCCGCGAAGATGGAGGTCAGATATGAATTTTCGTCGTGTAACGACCAAGATCTTCGCTGTTTTTTTTCTGTTATTTGTCAATTTTTCAGTCGTCAGACCGCAAGATTCGATTTATCGGCTTGAACCCGGAACAAAAATTCGAGTCTCGATGGACAACGAAATAAATTCCGAAGTTTCCGCTGTGAACGATACTTTTACGACGACAATTACCGAACCGCTAAAGGTGCGCGAAACTATCGTCTTGCCCGTCGGAACGGTGATCGAAGGACGAATTACCAACGTTGAACGAGCTTCAACGGGCGGAAAAAGCGGAAATCTGGTGCTAAAATTTGAATTAATTCGCTTTGAAAATGGCGAAAAGCGCGAGATCGAAGGCGTTTTAGTAAATAAGCTAAAAGCGCGATCTTCGCAAAAAACGAGTCTTTTGACAATTATCGGCGGAACCGCGCTCGGCGCATTGATCGGCGCAGTTTCGGGCACTGAAAACGGCGCGCTAATCGGCGCGGGAATCGGTGCCGGCGCGGGAACAGGCGTTGCAGTCTTAAGAAAAGGCAAAAACGTGCGGATCAAACGGGACGAAAAGTTTGAAATTGAACTGACCAAACAAGTTACTCTGCCGGTTCTTGATTTTTGAAATTTTATAAAAAGATTTGGTGGCAGGTTTTTCCGGCGACCGAATAAAAAAGTCTGACGTGAAGGGGAGAGCGCGTCAGACTTTTT
>JANPDZ010000791.1:0-8558 GCA_031431735.1 Acidobacteriota bacterium
GCGATTTTATTCTGAAAAAATAGTTTTGTTAAACAAAACACATCAAATTTTAAGTGTTGCAAATACGATAGTTCTAGTATTTAGCTTTTGTCTAACTGACATTATTTTTGAGCGAAACATGAGTTATAAGAGAAGAGCAAAAGAATTATTTTGAAAACCCTAACAATCCTGTTTGAATAGTTTTGATGAACGAAGCAGTAACACAATCGAAATGGCTTTTTTCGAGAGAAGTTGATTTGTCGGTTTTTCTCGGCAGCGCAGTTGTCTCGCTTCTTCTTCTGGCGGTTGGCTGGCAGCTTGGGATTTTGAATGAAGATTCGCCGGATTGGACTTGGGTGACGGCTGTTTTGATGATTGATGTCGCGCACGTTTGGTCAACTTCTTTTCGGGTTTATTTTGACGCCGAGGAATTCAAACGGCGAATTTGGCTTTACACGCTTGTTCCGGTTTTCGGTTATGCGGTCGGCGTTGCGCTTTATTCCGAGGGCGAATTGGTTTTTTGGAAGGTTTTGGCGGCGGTCGCGGTTTTTCACTTTGTGCGTCAGCAATACGGTTGGGTCGCGCTCTATCGGCGGAAATTGAATGAAACCGACCGTTTGACCTGGTGGATTGATGCCGTAGCGGTTTATCTGGCAACGGTTTATCCGCTCGCTTTTTGGATGACGCGGCTGCCACGCTCGTTTGATTGGTTTGTGCCGAATGATTTTTTCAGTTTGCCCGAAATTGTCGAAAAGGTCTTGTTTCCGGTTTATGTTTTGGCTTTGGTCGCGTATTTTGCCAAATCAATTTATCTTTATTTTGCGACAAGTTTTTTGAATATCGGCAAAGACATTGTTGTCGCGACGACCGTTGTTTGCTGGTATGTCGGGATCGTCGTTTTTAATTCCGATTATGCTTTTACGGTGACGAATGTGATAATTCACGGCGTTCCGTATTTTGCGCTCATTTATTTTTATGCCCGTCAGCGGCGCGCGGGCTGCGGACGGTTTTATCAAACTATTTCGTCGAATTGGTTTGTATTTTTGGCAACGCTCTGGGCATTGGCTTACGTCGAAGAATTGTTTTGGAATCGTGGCGTGTGGCACGAGAAAAATTGGCTGTTCGGTGCAGATTTTGAATGGGGCAATCTGAAAATTTATCTCGTGCCGTTGCTTGCCGTGCCGCAATTGACGCATTATGTTTTAGACGGATTCATTTGGCGTAGAAAATCGAATGAGAATTTTCGCCTGACGGATTGATTTTTCACCACAAAGATACAGAGGTTTTATGATATTTAAAGCAAATTTACAAAGATTGGTTTTGAAAATTCTTTGTGTCTTTGTGTCTTTGTGGTTAATTTTCTTCGTCGCGGCGTGCTCGGGCAAAAACAATTCCTCGCAAACGAGCAGCTTCTTTGACGAAACCGAAGAAGCGGGAAAAATTGTCTTAGAGGCCAATGACCTGCTGAAGCAGGTCAAACAACGTTTAAATGATAATGAGGATCGTCGGGATGAACTCAAAGCCTCGTTGAAAGGAAAGGATGTTGACAAGGTCAAGACAATCGCTAACGAACTGATTACGCAAATCAACGCCGGAACCGAAGTCGGCAAAGAGGCGATCAACAAACTTAGCGATGCCCGGAAAAAAAATATCAATGATGATTATAAAAATTATCTGGATTTGAAAATTCAGGCCCTGGAAAGATATATCATGGCATTTGAGGAACTCAGCCAAGCCGCGATTATTTTGCGTAACGGTTACGACCCCAACAATGATGCTCAACGCCGACAAGTTATCGCGGCATCCAAGGAAAAGGACCTCAAATTCAAGCAAATTATGGAAGAAGCACATGAGCTAAGCGACGAGGCCACTAAACTGGCGCAGGACAGTTTGAATAGAAAAAAATAAAGGTAAAGAGGTAAAAAGTGAAAACAAACGTCCAAAAAGGGTAAAAGTGAAAAAGCCGCTAGCAAACTTTGATAGCTGACTTTTTCACCTTTTCACCTTTTCACTTTTTCACTTTACAGAACACGTTTCAACAGAACGGGCGCGACCATCGGTGCGAGCGGCGTAAAAGGCGTAAATTGCATTTGCGGCGTTTTTATTTGAAAATTCATCGTCGGCGAATTTTCTTCAAAAAGCGGCGTGAGTTCGCTTTTTACTTTTTCGGGCGTGACCTGAATAGTTTGGCGATTTCGGTCGCGGACAATCGTCAGCGTAATATCGCCTTCTTTTTTCTCGTTAATAGTGCGGATCAGATCAGCGTTGCCTTTAACTTCCTTGCCGTCAGCTTCAACGATAATATCGCCTGCTTTCAGACCGGCTTTCGCGGCCGGCGAATTTTCGCGGACATCGGTAATCAACAATCCTTTGCCGTCCGGCGCGCCAAAATATTCGCCGAGCTGTTTGGTCAGCGACGAAACGCTGCCACCAATTTGACGATTTGCGCCGAAGTAGAAACCGTTTCCGCCGTCGTTTTTCCAGATAAATCCTTCGCCTTTGCCATTTGGCGGCAGAACCTGAACCTGCGGGATTTGTGGCATCGGGGTCATTTTCGGTACTTGCGGTATTTCAGGCATCTTGAAATTGCCGTTAAAAACCGCCGGCATTTCCTGTTTGCCGATTGTTGCGGTAATTTCTTGTTCGCTGCCGCCTCGTAAGATCGTCAGTTTTACCTGATGATCGGGCGCGACTTCCGAGATCATTCGCGATAATTTTCGGACGCTCGTAATTTCTTCGCCTTCAAATTTGACGATGACATCGCCCGCTTGCAGTCCGGCTTGGGCGGCAGGCGAGTTTTCCACAACTTTTTCCACAGCCACGCCGCGCACTTCGCTCAAACCGAATTTGCCGAAGTTTTCCTTCGTTATTTCCTGCGGCTCGATACCGAGATAACTTCCGTTAAACTGAAATGACCAAACCATCGGCTTCGGCGTTTTGTCGGGTTGTTTTGGCACTTCGGGCATTTTTTGGGAATAAATGATCGTACAGCTTGAAAATGCAAGCAGAATAAAAGCAGATAACTTTTGTAACATAAAACCTCCAAATTTTGAATTTGCTTGAATGAAATTTAAGGGAAAAACTAATTTTCGTAAATTGTTTTACGCGCTCTTTGTAATTTAGGTTGCACGGCGAAAATAAAAGGTTGCTTTCGGGCGAAGTTTCTTAACTGATCGCTTCTCCTTTTTGACCGAAATAACAGCAAAAAAGAAATTTTCGCTTTAATAGTCGAGTAAGGGACAATTGAAGGTGATTTTCGAACAAATGTGATCACGCGGTCAGTGTGTTAGGCTCATATTTTCGTAAGTGACGTTGGCCTACAGTTTGACAAACTATTAATTGATCTTCAGTTTGCGAATCTCGACCTTGCCTTCGATTTCGGCGGGCAAGATCAGTTTCAAAAAGCTTTCGCCCGTTTCATTTTTGAGGATTTCGACCTTAAGATTCTCGGAACGCAGATTGACAAAAAGCGATTGCGCGCCGTAGAGCACGACGGTCACGATTTTGTTGCTATTTTCGGTTTTGACCGGCACAAGGTAATTTTTTTCAACGCGCTTTTCGCCGATTCGAAAAAAAACTTCGACCGCTGTCGTGTCGAGCAGTCTGACCTTCGGGTTGACCGGGTTGAGCGAAACTTGTTGCGATGTGAAATCTTCCTGCCGACCTTCAACATTGACTTTTTCGGTCGAGATCGAATCAAGCGGTTTGATATAGCTTTCGGGACCGCGAACGCGCACGTTTTGCGGCGCGGCAATCGCGCTGTAAATTTCAAAACCTTCCGCCACACCGCCTTCAGTTTCGGCTTTGACCGGAACATCGCGTTCCATTACCTTTTCGAGTTTGATGGCGATCTTGCCCGGCTGGATCTCTTCGAGTTTAACGCCGGACGGCAATTCGACACTGACATTTTCAGGTGTCAACTGAACGATTCGCTCGCCCGATTGAACGCTTGTCAAATCAAGGGAAACGATCAGATTTTCATTCTTGATCTGGTCAATCTTGCCTTTATCGCCGGTCACGACGAGCGTGACCTCATTAACAGGCGTATTGGTTATCTCAAAATCATTTGAAATGCGCGGCTGTAAAGTAATATTTTTAAGCGGTGTCGTAATCACCGGTTTACGAAGTCCGGTCACGCCGAGCCACAAACCGAGCGTGATGACCAGAGCGATGAGTTTCATCAGCCAATCATCAAGAAAGACCTTGCGCAACAGACGCGCCAAAAGTGCCTGTCCTTGCGCTTTCTCAAAAATTTTTTCAGTCGGGAATAACATCTTTTTTATTTGGGATTTGGGATTTGGGATTTTCAGTTAAATCCGCAATCCGAAATCACAAATCCGAAATCAGCTAACGGTGATCTCCGATTCCGATTCCTTCATCGTTTTTGTTTGTTCGCGCTTACGTTCGATGACCGGAATGTCCATTGCGTTCAGAAGCAAAGCGCGAAGCTGTGTCGTGTCGAGATTGCGTTTCATCGCGCCGTTTTCGACAAATGTTATCAAACCTGTTTCTTCGGAAACAACCACCGAAATCGCATCCGAACCTTCTGTAATACCGATTGCCGCCCGATGCCGTGTGCCGAGTTCGCGCGAAATGCCCGGATTTTTCGTCAAAGGCAGAAAAACGGAAGCCGCCGCGAGACGTTCGCGCTGAATAATAACTGCGCCGTCATGCAATGGCGTTGACGGATTAAAAATCGTGACAATCAAGTCGTAGCTCAGTTTTGCGTCGAGCTGAACGCCCGCGTCAATGAAGTTTCTCAAACCGACATCGCGTTCAATGACGATCAATGCGCCGGTTTTTTCCGAAGCCAGCGTCGTCACTGCCAAGACGATCTCGTCATAAATCGTCCCGCCAAGACTTCCGCGATGCCGGCGCAAGATCGGAAAGCGCAACCGGTTGCCGAAATAGATCAATGCCTGACGAATTTCCGATTGAAACAAGACGATAACCGCCAAACCGATATACGGAACCGCCGAACGCAAAACAAATTCGAGCGTCGTCAGTTCCTGTGAAACTGCAAGCCAATAAAGCAGACCGAGCAGAACCATTCCAACAACCGTCGGCACGGCGCGAGTGCCGCGCAGAAGTCTCAGCACAACATACACGATGATAAAAACCACCGTAATGTCAATAACATTTCGCAAGCTGCTTATATTTGAAATGTAATCAGTTATCTGCATTTGCCGAACTTTGGTCTTTGGTTTTTGGTCTTCAAAACTCTCTCTTGAACCGAAACCGATTAAAAACTACTTAATAATATCAATTTTAGGTGCGATTTGCCCGATACCTCTATCGTTATCGTCAATTATTTGAATAATCTGAATTTAAGACCGCTTATCTTTTTAACTGACGCGATAATTTATCAAAATTTGCTTCGCGCCGGAGAGATATTTGGTAAACAATCTTCTCTACGATGCAAATCAGGCACAGTTTGGGTTGCCTGATGAACTAACTTTTTACTTTTTACTTTCAACTTCTTTTCCGCAGTCTGCCGCGTTGGAGATAGCCGACCAATTCGCCGCGCGCGTTGATCACACCGAGCGAACCGATGCCGTTTTCGCGCATTAAGATTTTCGCTTCGCTCAAGGTAGCGTTGGCTTCGACAAAATATTCGGGCGCGACCGGACGCATCACATGGCGGATCTTTGTTTTCTGCCAATCTTCACGCGGCAGTTTTTTTAAATCTTCAAGCATCAGAACACCGTAGAACTGTTTGTTTTCCGCGACCAGAAAAACTGTCCGCCGATGCAGCGGCAAAACCGTGTCAACAAATTTCAAAACATCCGATTCAGGTAAAATCGTAATGGGCAATTGCATCGCTTCTTCGACGCTGAGATTTTCAAATTCATTGACCTGTTTGATGATTCCGCGCGCCGAATCATAGAGAAAAATCCCGACTACGATCGTCCAAAAACCGGTAAAAAAACCCTCTTTTGCCGATAATAAGATAATAATTCCGAAAACGACCAATGCCAGAGCGATGATTTTCCCGAACTTGCCCGTGAGAATCGTCGCTTCATTCAGATCGGTTCCGCGCCTCCACAGATAAGCGCGCAAAACCCGACCGCCATCGAGCGGATAACCCGGAAACATATTAAAGACTGCGAGCAGAAAATTCCAAAGTGAGAGAAAAAACGCCAGCGTGACGAGAATTTTTAGCTCAAGAGCACCGGCAATCGCCATTAAAACAAAAAAAACTATCGCAATTAGAAAGCTCGCCGCCGGGCCGGCAATCGCGATCCGAAATTCGGCACGCGGCGTATCAGGCTCGTGCCGAAACCGCGCCAACCCGCCAAACGGGTGCAGAACGATCTCTAAAACCTCGACGCCTTCCATCCGCGCCGCGACTGAATGCGCATATTCGTGAAGAAAAATCGAAAAGAAAAGAACAAGCGTGGTCAACAGACCAAAGACCAGGCAAATTAAAAAATTGTCAATTAATCGCGACGAATAAAGATTCGCCGCCGTGATCCAGGACATCAGCGCAAGCACAAAAAACCAACGGAAATCAATCCGCACGGGAATTCCCGAAACGTGTGTGAGCAGAAATTGACGTTTTAAGAATTCGAATCGGTGCATCATTCAAGTTTGGGTCAAGATAAACTGTGGTTTCTTAGTTTCAGTAGTTTCAAATTTGTAAAAAAGCCATTGCCAAGCGTAAATTAAATTTACCCGGCAATGATTGTAACTCTGACTGAAACCCCTGAAATAATTGATAGATCGGCTTCAGAATAAACAAATTTAACCATTACCAATTATCAATTATCAATTATGCGCAGCAGTTTCTTTCGATAATTTTCTGAATTTTGGATCTACGGAGTTTATTAAAAATTTGAAATTTCAGATTTGAAATCTGAAATTACGAATTAGTTATCAAAAAAACAGCAATGTTCAAAAAAATATTAAAAACCCAAAAAACTAAAATAGTAAGAATATTATCTGTGCGGAGTTTTTAAAAGTAAAGAGTTTTTTGTTTTTGGTCGTTAGTTTTTTGTTTTTGGTCTTTCGATCATTTCGAAAAAACCAATGGCTTTCAAAGAATAAAAACCAAAGGCTAAATTATCTGCCATCAGTTGCGTTATCGAAAGCAGATTGTTATATTTTCTATTCGGCTTTTACTGAATTTCAGTGAAGCATTGAAAAAATGGGGACGTAGCTCAGCTGGGAGAGCGCTGCAATGGCATTGCAGAGGTCAGGGGTTCGATCCCCCTCGTCTCCACCAACAGAATCAACAACTTACGGCAACTCACGCCGTTGCTGTTTTTGTTTCATTACCAATCCATTACCAAAATCCGATTTTTATCCAATCTTTTAACCGCCCGCCGCAAGCGGATGGGTTTTGGTTGACTCCATTGATTGTGAAACTAACTTAAATTATATGGGTGTAATTAAAAGTGGGACACAATTTTCGCCAAATTCAAAAGACCCTTAAAAATTGACAAAATTGGGGCTGTATATTGTGCTTTTTAAAGCTATCTACAACATATAGTATTCTAAAAATCGTCATCAAAAATTATTGATATTTCTGTGTCCCACTTTTAATTACACCCAAATTATATTGATTTTGGTCTTTTTATTTTTTTTAACGCCGAAATGAGTTATCATTGACTTGAATAACCACGCCTAAATTCAGATTTTACCGGGAGGTACCAATGAATCGTTCTACAATTTGCAAACCCGCCGCGGAATTCGCCCAATTCGCGCCCAATAGATCATTTTTTCGCCTTAGCGGCCGGCCGCTTCGCGCCGCGCTTAAAGCGTTTACCGGATTGATGGTATGGTCGGTTTTCATTTTTTCCGGTCAGAGCTTTGCCCAGCATAGTCTGCTCGATCCGAGTTTTGACGGCGACGGCAAGGTCTTTACGCAGTTCCTTTCAACTAACAATAAGGGAAACAATGCCGTTCTGCAGTCGGACGGCAAGATCGTCGTCGTCGGTTCCGGCTCGGTCGGTCCGACAACCCCGCAAACAAAACAGGCTGCCGTCGTCCGCTATAACTCGAACGGCTCGCTCGATACCGGCTTTGACAATGACGGCAAAGTGACGGTTGTCATTAATTCGTCTTTTACAAGCGAGATCAAGGCGGCGGCAATGCAGCCGGACGGCAAACTCGTCGCAGTTGGAATTGTCGGCAGTATTTTCCCCGAAGGCAGTGTGAGCGGGTTTATCCTGCGACTCAACCCGGACGGCTCGCTCGATACTTCGTTTGACGGCGACGGTAAACGAGTGAACTTCGGGTTTTCCAGCGAACCTTCGGACATGGTGCTCCAACCGGACGGCAAAATCCTGCTTGCCGGAAGATCGAACAGCAGCTTTCTCATCGCCCGCTTTAATCCCGACGGCTCGAATGATACGGGATTCGGGACAAACCAGGGTTACACGCTCACGGGTTTCTCCGCCACCTCTTCTTTTTTCAACAAAATCGCGCTGCTGGCGGACGGGAAAATCGTCCTGACCGGTGCAGCTCAGCAATACAAGACTGTTCGTTATACTCAGAACGGCATTCTCGACACCAGTTTCGGCACAGATGGCACCGGTATCGTCAATTTTTATGGCGGCAACGGCATCATTCAGCAG
>JANPDZ010000792.1:0-1901 GCA_031431735.1 Acidobacteriota bacterium
GGTTTCTGGTTTCAAATCCTATTTTTATTCTGAAACTTGAAACCTAAAACCTGTAACTTGGAACTTGAAACTTGTAACCAGAAACCAGAAACCAAATTTATGACCGCGAAATTAAACGTCAATATTGACCACGTTGCGACCATTCGGGAAGCACGAAAAACCATCGAACCGAGCATCATCACGGCCGCCGTAATTTGCGAACAAGCCGGTGCGCACGGGATCACCGTTCACTTGCGCGGCGACCGCCGGCACGTCCAAGACCGCGACATTGAACTACTGCGCGATGTCGTGACAACTTATCTGAATGTCGAAATGGCGGCGACCGACGAAATGCTCGCCATCGCTCTCAAGACAAAACCCGACGCGGTTTCACTCGTTCCCGAATCGCCGAACGAGATCACGACCGAAGGCGGTCTGAATGTCATCGGAAACTTTGAAAACATCAAAAAGATTTCCGCCCGGCTAAAAAACGCCGGTATTTTTGTCAGTCATTTTATTGATCCAGACCTTGAACAAATCGAAGCATCCGCCGGTGCGGGCGCACAGCAGGTCGAACTCTGCACCGCCGAATACGCCGAGTTCACACTTTCGGCACGCGCCGCGCACGGTGATGGCGCTGAAAGGGCAAGAATTGAAATCGAACGCATCAAAAAAGCGTCGGAACACGCGAAAAAACTCGGCTTGATCGTCGCCGCCGGACACGGTTTAACTTATCGAAACGTCGGCGCACTTGCTGCGATTCCCGAGATAACCGAATTCAATATCGGTCACAATATTATTTCGCGCTCCGTTTTTACTGGACTTTATCGCGCTGTCGAGGAAATGATTGCGGCGATTCGTTAAGTGTTCGGGAACTTTTGATTTTTTTTGGTGTCTAAAACTTTGATGTTATTAAAAAAATCTATTGTTTTGTTCGCAACTGTTGCGATTGTGCTTAATGTGTTGCCAACAAGTATTTTCGCGCAAAAAAAAAGAGTCGTCCAACCCAAATCTGCCAAAACCTCCAGCTATAAAAAAAATCTCAAAAGGAAAATCATCCCGAAAAAGATTATTTCACTCGGTGTGGTAAATGGTCGAGTAATAAATTTGGTGCGCCCTGATTATCCCAAAAGTGCAATATCGGTTGGCGCAAGAGGAACAGTCGCCGTCGAAGTTTTGATTAATGAACGCGGTGAGGTTATCCGTGCAAAAGCCTTAAGCGGTAATCCTTTGCTGATTGCAAATTCAATTAAAGCCGCAAAATTGTCAAAATTTGAGCCTTTTGTTTTAGAAAATGGCGAAGCTCAAAAGGTTAGCGGCATTATTCTTTACAATTACTTTTTAGACAGATTAAATTGGCTTGAAATAGGTTATTGTTTTGAAATTCCAAACTATATCTATTCGGAAAGATTAGAAAATTATTTGCCCCTTGGTTTTGATCAGGAAAAACAATTGCTTGCCCAACTCAAACCAATGCCTTTAGCCGAACGAAATGAAATTCTCCAAACCGTTTCAAGTTTGATTGAGAATAAATTGAATGCCGACTATAAAAAACTTTGGCTTTTTGCGCTCGGAAAAGAATTGGGAAAACTCTCGAACAGCTATTGGAACGACAAAAATGAAACTCTCAACAAAATTCAAATTTTACTTTATACAACTCCCGAAGGTGTTTCTCCGATATTGATAAAAAGTCTGGAAAAACTTATTTCAACTTTTAAAAATAATCCAAACCAATTTTACAATAATCTGACAAGTTTGATTGAAAGACTCTACGGATTTGGAGTAATCGGTCAGTAAAAAGTTAAGAAAAAGAATTTTGCCCGCGAAATACGCGAAATGGCGCGAAAAAAAGAAATTAAACTAAATTTATTTTCAATTTTCTTTTGTTTTTTAGCGTATGCGCGCGTATTTCGCGGGCAAAA
>JANPDZ010000793.1:0-2268 GCA_031431735.1 Acidobacteriota bacterium
TTTGGCGGTAGCCAATGGTTGAACTCCCGCTAATTAATAGTCGATTTAAACCATTGGCTACCGCCAACGGTTCTGACTCAGAGAACAAACTTACCAACATTAAAACGTAAAAAAGTTTTTCCGACGATAATTTCATCACCGTCCTTCAATAAATTTGAATTCCCCGGAATCAGACGTCTTCCCCGATTAATGTAAGTTCCATTGGTCGAACCTAAATCTTCAATCGAAAATTTCCCGTTCTGATGAATAATTCGGGCGTGGCGTCTGGAAACTTTGGCTTCCGGGTCGTGCGCGTCCAAATCAACATCGGGAAAAATTCCGTTGTCAGCATCCCACCGACCGATATAAGATTCTTCGGCAGATAATGTAAATTTTTTACCGACCGAAGTGCCACGTTCAATTATCAAAGTTGAATGTGCGCCTTCAATTTTTTTCTCGACACTTTGTTCAACCGGCGTTGGTTCGACCTGTTCAATAATCGGTTCGATGCCGAATGAAGTAACGCTTGCCGCTTGAAAAAACGGTTCGGAGAGCGGCGGTTGATAACTTTGCACTTTAAATTCGTTGTTATTATTGCTTGAAGCCTGCAAGTTTGTTCCGCATTCATCGCAGAATTGCGAACCGTCCAGATTTTCCGTTCCGCAAGTTTTGCATTTTATCATTTTCTTTTTCCTTGCGATTAATTTTTTATATTATTAAATTATCTATGGCAAACTCATTTTAACCTTAAAATGCTAGTTCGTAAATCGTAAATCAATTATAAGAAAGCATCAAACGATTTTTTTCATTCTTTGAATGTCAACATAATCCAAAATAAAGGATTACTTTTTTGAAACTTATGGAATATTTTCGACGTAGTAACGCTTTGACGCTGGACAGGCAATATTTTGCGTTAATATTCAAACAATTAAAATAAATCTTCGTTTAAAGGGGAAAAAAGAAACTATGGCAGTCAGCCGTAAAGCAAAAATAATAGTTGGTGCGTCCGTTTTGGTTTTATTACTAATTATCATTATCGCAAGCATCTTTGCAACAAGAAAGGACATACCTGAAGTAACGGTCGTCAAAGTCGAAAAGCGTAAAGAACTAAAGTCAAACGTCACGGCATCGGGCGAAATTCGTCCGATTCAGTTTATCAATCTGACCAGCGAAGTGCAGGGCAGAATCGAAGAAATCTACGTCAAAGAAGGTGATGCAGTCACAAAAGGAACGGCACTTGTCAAACTCGACCCAACCCAGCTTGATTCAAGTACCGACGCGCAACTCGCTTCACTGCAAGCATCGCAATCGGATGCACAAGTCTCGCGTTCGCAGGTAATTGCCGCACAAAATCAGTATTCACAAGCCCAGCAGGGTTTGAATGCTTCGCAAGCGTCAGTTGATACGGCAGTTCAGCAAGTCAATACCGCAAGGCAAAATGTTGTTGCTTCGCAAACCGATGTTGATAAGGCCCAAGTTGAATTAAACGCGGCCAATCGTGAACTCAAACGGTCGGAAGAATTGCTTGAAAGCGGGGTCATTTCAAAATTGGAATTTGACCAAGCCAAAGACCGCGTATCAAATGCTCAAGTTTCTTTGCGAAATGCCCAATCACGTTTGAAATCTGCCCAATTGGGCGTCAACGAAGCCGAAGCCCGGGTAAAGGAATCGCGGGCGCGCGCCAGCCAGCAATCGGTTGCCGTGCGCGACGCGAAACGCGGTGTTGATACGGCAAATTTAAGCGCAGATTCAAGCCAATCACGTTCCAATCAACAAGCCGCACTGCTTCGCGGACAACGAACCCAACGCGATAAATCATTGCAGAGTGCGCCGATTGACGGCGTGATTGCCGATATTCCTTCAAAGGTCGGAACTTTTGCGGTTGCCAATCTTTCTTCAACTCCGCTTTTAACGATTGCCGATATGTCTTCGATCAACGTTGAGGTTAAAGTTGATGAAACTGAAATTGACAAGGTTGCCGAAGGTCAAAGCGTCAAAGTCAAAGTTGACGCATTCGGCGAAAAGGAAATTACCGGTAAAGTTAAACTGAAAAACCCGCTGGCGCTCGGAAAATCTGTCACCACCGGCGGTCTTTCGACAAATATCAATACGCAGGAAGCCAAAGAATTTAAGGTCGTTGTCGAATTAACCGATATTCCGAAAGAAGTGCGTGACGGATTACGCCCCGGAATGAGCGCAACCGTTGTCATCACAACCAAAACCGCGAATGATGTGATCGCTGTTCCGCTTCAATCGGTTATCGAGAAAAAACCCGACGCATCGCCTTCG
>JANPDZ010000794.1:0-11694 GCA_031431735.1 Acidobacteriota bacterium
TCTCCGAAGAGAGCTTTAATCGTTCGACTTGCATGTCTGAGGCACGCCGCCAGCGTTGATTCTGAGCCAGGATCAAACTCTCGTTAAAAAGTTTTTACTAGCTTTATTTGTTGTTCATTTGAATTAACACATGGACACGCATATCTAGTTTTCAAAAATCAAATTTTACTACTTATTTTCCGTCTCTTTAGTTAGAGGCGAATTTTTGATTATACCTAATCAAATTCTTTTGTCAACCGCTCGTTTAGATGTTTTGTTTTTCTTTTTTCTAAAGAGTTAAAACTCTTACGAGCGAAACTATTGATTATACCTAATCAGATTCTTTTGTCAACAGCTCCAAAGATTATTTTAACGTCTTATTTAAGAACACTTAAAACACTTGCGAGCGAAACTACTGATTATACTTAATCAAATTCTTTTGTCAACCTGCCGCTTAAACTTTTCAACATTTCTCGTTTCCGTGTCTTCAAAGTTATTTCCGAGGCAATCACCTATTTTCTACATCCGATCCGCACTTGTCAAGCCCGATTGAAAGTTTTTATATGTTAACTGGTTTCCTTTGAAAACAATAGTATTTCGATTACCTCACGAACCGCGCCAAACCCGCCATTTATATCGGTTATATAATGCGCCTGTGCCAAAACATCAGAAACAGCGTCAGCGACGGCAACCGCCAAACCAACTTCTTTTAATAATATAATGTCACCCAAATCGTCACCAATAAATGCGACTTCATCGGCCTTTATCTTTTCAGATTGTAAAATATCTTCAAAATCCTTCATTTTATCTTGCGAACGGGCTTTGATGTAATGTATTCCGAGTTCCAAGGCTCGCGCTTTCAAAATATTTTCCGCATCTCTTCCCGTAATTATTCCCGAACGAAAGCCCGCCTGATGCCACAATGCCAGTCCTTGGCCGTCGCGAACGTGGAAGACCTTCATTGTCTCGCCGTTTTCAGTAAAATAAAGCCTGCCATCCGTTAAAACACCGTCGCAATCCATTAACAGCAGTTTTATTTTTCGCGCACGCTTTAATACTTCATCGCTCAAATCTTGTTTCTTCATCTTTTTTAACAATAAAAGACGCAAAACATTTCTGCGCCTTTCAAAGAAAATTCCTTTTTAGACTTTATCTGACTTCAAACATATCAACTCCGCTGAGTCGCCAGTTGTTGCCGACCAAAGTCAGACGATAAACCGCCGTTCCGCTTTCGGGGTTTTTATTGAGCAGTCTGATATTCAAACTTGTTTCAACAACCGCAGTATTCGGGCCTAACTTTTCAATCTGTACGATTTGCGTCGCCCATTCCTGCGCTTGTCCGGAAATTCCGCCTGAAAAACGAGGGATTTCGCCTGTTAAGACCATCGCGTCTAAGTCGGCTTTACGTCCCGAAATAGCAGCTTTATCAAATTGCGCGAAGAAAGCCTTGATACTTTCATCATTATTTAATGGAACATTTGCCTTTCCTTTGCCTTGCCGCGCCGCCAGAGTTGCGCCGTATTCAGCATCTGCCTTGATTGCTTCATTATAATACTGAATGGCCAGCGCGGTTTGATTTGATCTCGAAGCGACTTCGCCCAGACCAACATTGGCCCACGCCAAACTCCTTGAGGTCGGAAGTTTTTCGTCTAAAACGGCACGAAATTCTTTTTCCGCATCCGCGTTTTTGTTTTGCGCTAGTAAAGACCTCGCCAATAAAACCCGGACATCGTCAAAACGCGGATTTTCGCGCAAAACAAGCCGCGCATTTTTCTCGGCGTTGACAAAATCCTGTTTGTCGAATGGTTTCTTGGCGTATAACAATAAATCGGTTTCGTCGAATTCGCGGGGTGCAACATCGTCCGAATAATCAAGTTGTGGATAAAGTTTTTCTGCATCAACTTCAATCCGAACGATTTTGTTTGTTGTTTTAAAAACGACCTCGCCAAAACTTTGCTTGGCGATCGTGACGGAAGTTTTCAACTTTTCGCCGTTGGCAATTGTCGCCACTATATCAACCGTCGCATCAACCGCACCTGTATTGCGCAGAGCCGCCTTGGTATCGCTTCCGCTGACCTGCGGCAAACCGACCAGCAAATCCATATCGGTTACCTGGTCAAACGCGTAATCGAGAAAATCCTTGTTCGACGAAAATGCGCCGCGCAATTTTGCCAGATCAACCGCGCCGTCTTTGATGTTCGCTTTGATAATATTGAAAAAATCGTTTTGCCCGGAATTTTTCGACAACAGCCGCCAAATCATCGCGCCCTTATTCGTATTCGTCGTGTAGTAATAATCGTCGAGCGGCGACACGGAAGTTAAAGCCGCGTCGCGTTTGACGACCGCCGCGTAAGCCGTGCGTTGGCGCAATCTTTCAACATCAGCAATGTCCTTGCCAAATTTCGATTCTAAAAATTGTGTTGCGATAAAACGGGGTAATCCTTCGCGAATCGCGCCGTTTCCGTCACCATCAATTTTAACCGCACCGCCAAGCCATATTTTCGCAATCGCTTCGCCGATCGTCATCGCCGTCTGCGAATCAATCTTTTGCCGACGGAAAACATTTTCGTCAATAAATATCGTACCGCCGCTCGAAAATCCCGAACCGCGCCGGACGGCAACGATTCGCAAAGGCACGTCCGGCGCAGTTCCGAGCAAATTCGCCGTAAAAGTTTTCGCATCTGCAACCAATGTTGCCAATTCGTTCGCCCGTTTTTGTTCGTCCGTGCCTGCGCCTTTCGCTAACATAACCGAAACATTGCCCACATTTATCGCGTCCCAGTTTCCCGTCACAAAAAATGGTTGAATATTCAATTTTTGGTCAAAGACGCCGCCGCTTTCCGCGCCCGATGCCGCAACTGTTTGACCGTTTGCCGAAGTAACCTGGAGGCGAACCGGCGCAAAATCTGCCCCGCGCGCAAAATACCAACTGTTCGGTGTCGGATACCAAAATGAAAGTGGCAAAAATTGTGCGCCGGTCGGTGACAGCGCATTTAATCCCGAATTTTCCGCGACCTTTATTTTATATGAAATTTCAACCGTCAGGTTACCGTTTGGCGTAACGGAAACTCCGCGCAAAACAATTCTTTGCAAGATGCCGCTGCCGATCTTTTCCTCGCCTTTCGTAAAATCCGCCGTCGCGTTGTTTATTTTCACTGCCGAAACTTCCGCGTTCGGGCTGATCCGCAGCGTGAGGCTCGAAACCACATTGCCCGTTGCGTTTCTGAGATTCAAAACGGCTCTGACATTCAAATATCTGTCCGTCTCGACGGTCGGCAAAGTCGCCGTGATGTCGTATTTCTGCACTTCCCAAGTCTTGGAAGCGCGATTATCAGTCTGCGCCAAGGCGGAAAAAACGAAAGTTAAAAGTAAAAGAGCAAAAATAATTGCTGATCGAAAATTTTTCATATTCTTTAATAAGGAAACTTCAAACCCATCTCACGAATCTTCAATAGTGCTTCGGCATTGCCTTTCGCATCGTCAACCGGATCGTGTGTGTGCGTCGTTTGGCGAAACTTTTTCCATTTTGACGCGGCAAAGAAATCTTTTTCGAGTCCCGCATAAAGATCGCCGATGCGTCGGCCGCTGAAACCGAACGGATTACTGCCCGTAAAATAATGAAAGTAATAATTTATCCATTGCCAATCGAAAGCCAGATTGTCGGAAATAAAGATCGCGCTGCCGTTGACATTTTCCTTGATCCAATCCTTAAATTGCAGCATCACCTGCTCAGGCTCATCAAATGTCAGATGTTCTTCGCGCGAAAAACCACTGATCGCCAATGCTTCGGGCACGAATTCTTCGGAGATTGGTTTTGTCTTACCATAAAAGGTTTTCGACAAACTCGGTTCGACGACGATCGCACCGAAACAAACCATCGAATATTTATGCGGAATCGCTCCGTCTGATTCAATATCTACGACAATCAAACTCATTTTTATTCTTCTTTAACCAATTCGTGAATCGCCTTCAACTTCCGCAAAAGTTTTTCAAGTCTATTTAAAGGTAACTGATTCGGTCCGTCCGACGGTGCGACGCTCGGATTGTCGTGAACTTCCATAAAAACTGCATCAACACCGCACGCGACACCGGCACGGGCAAAATGTTCGATGTATTCCGCCTGTCCGCCCGTTGCCTTGCCAAGTCCGCCCGGAAGTTGAAGTGAATGCGTCACATCAAAGACAACCGGCACGCCAAATGAACGCATGACGGGAAACGAACGCAAATCAACGACCAGATTATTGTAACCAAAGCTCGCGCCGCGTTCGGTCAGAAGGATTTTCTCGCTTCCCGCTTGCTGCAGCTTTTCGACAATATTTTTCGCGTCCCACGGCGATAGAAATTGCCCTTTTTTGACGTTGACTGCTTTACCCGTCTGCGCCGAAGCGACCAGCAAATCGGTTTGACGACACAGAAACGCAGGGATTTGAATCATATCGGCAACCGTCGCCACCCGTTCGACCTGCCAGGTTTCGTGCACGTCAGTTATCACCGGAACGCCGATCTCCGCTTTAACTTGTGCCAAAACATCCAAACCAAACTGCATTCCGCCACCGCGAAAGCTCTCGATCGAACTGCGGTTTGCTTTATCGAACGAAGATTTATAAACGAATTCAACCCCGACCGCTCTACAAATATCGTTAATCTCCTGCGCCATAAAGAGCGCGTGTTGTGCAGATTCGACCACGCACGGACCCAATATAAAAGCTAAACGCCCGTCGCCGAAGGTTACATTTTCTACATTAAAAGATTTCATTTCAGTCATTCTGTTTGTAATATTCAACTACTTTTTTACTCATAAAATACCATTCAATGCCGATAATAAATAATGAAAGCATCACTTGTTGAATTATGGCTTGAACTGCAACTTTATCGTCTTCTTTTTCGTCATTTAATAAATCGGAAACGGCAAATAAAACTATCCACAATATATTTAACGGCAATAAAATCATCAAAGCAATGCGTCCTTCATTCTGTCCGGTGAATGCCCAAATCGCCGCGCCCGCCGTGAAAAGACATATTGCCAATGAAATTATGACAATCGGCAAGATAACCTCGCCTTCCGCATTTCTAAATGACAAAAAGTATCCGATAAAATTTAGAATCCCAAATTTTATCAGAATTAATGTCGTGCAAACATAAACTCCTATCGGCTTTTGAATTCTTTTTTTCCATGTAGTTTCCATACTTTTGAATTCCCATCTAATCTTTCGGCGGATACCAACCAACACTTACCCAATTTCTTCTTGCTGTAACGGCTTGTTCAAAATTCAAATGTAAAGCTGTAACCGTTGCGCGTCCGCAAACGGTTTTGCCGATTATTTGCGTTCCGTCTGAGCTGAATTCAAAATGTTCACTCCAATCTTGCGTTCGCGGATTAAAAATTTTAACGAGTTGATTGGTTTCAGGATCAACAGCTTTTGTCTTTGAACTCTTATAACTATTGCAATTCCGACACGCCAGCCATAAATTTTCTTCTTCATTTTGACCGCCTTCCGCTAATGGTAAAAGATGTTCGATTTCCAGCATATTCGGAATTATTGATTGAGGTAGTTTGCAATAACCGCAACGATATTTTGCATCTCTCCGAATTTTGTTGATCAGTTTTTGCGAGATTTTACTCATTTCAAATCTTTCGGTGAATTAATCAAGCCACGCTTGACAGCTTCGACAATACCTTCAGATTTGCGAATATTTGCCAAATTATAAAGTCCCATCAATCCTTCCAATTCGACTTTCTCATTCATTGTGATATTACTTTCGCGCTGTTTTTCGAGTAATTGACTTAATCTTTTATCTTGCGTCGGCGGTAGTTTCAAGTTCGCCAAGGCTAAAACGTCCTCATTCGACCAATCGGAAAGCAATTGCTCGTTTTCGACATACTCAACCGAATAGCTTTCTTGAATTTTATCGGCAATAAATTCATCTACGCGCCGACTCGTTTTTTTTGCCAAATCAACGACATTTGAATAAACTCTATCTGGCAAATTTATTGTTACTTCCATAATTTTCTCCCAAAATACAAAGTCAGATTAACACAGACGAAACCAAGTAAAAAGTAAAAAGGCAAGAGGCAAAAATTATTGTATTCACCTTTTGCTCTTTAGTTTTATTCAATAATTCTTCGATTAAATCACTTCATCCCAAAACTAAACGCGCCCCAGAAACTTTCCCAATCGGCTTCGGCGCAATCGGTTTGGCATCTTTGCATAAAGACAAGCCGCACCAGCCATACGCCTTGACGGTCGAGTTTGACGGATATTTTACCTTTTCGGTCGGTTTTGAGCTTTTGATTAGAAATTTCCGCGCCGTCTTTGTTGTCGGCGAATACGGTTTTGTCTTTCAAGGGTTTGCCGCCGAAAAGTATTTGGAATTTCAGATTATCGCCGATCTTTTTGGAATACGGATTTTCAAGCGGAACGATTTCAAGCATTAATCCGGCTTTTTTCTTAAAAGTCGCGTCTTTTTCCGCGCCAACTTGCAGCAAAGTTTTGAGAAACCGGCTGTAACGCTCGCTTCCTTCTTTTTGGCTTTCGCCGAGCTTTGCCCGTTCGGCAATGATGTATTCCATACCGTCTTCGCGCAGATAATCTTCAAAATCTTTCGGCGAAAGTTTGATATACGACCAATTTCTTTCCAGCGCAAACAGATAGTTTCCGGCTTTTTCAGCCGAAAAATTATAAATCGGCAAGGCTTCATCTTTGACAGTAGTTTTCAAATCCAAACTGTTTCCGACCGATAAAAGCTGAAACACGGTCGTTTTTGAAAGCTGATAAACTCTTTCTTCGTCGTGATTCAAGGCTTCGCCGACAAACAGATGCACCGCCGTGCTTTCTTTCGGCGAGAGAAAGAATTTATCAGGCTCAAACCAATATTCGTGCGCAAAGGCTGAAAGCGAAAACAGCAATATTAAAATAGACAGAAAGATCTTTTTCATTATTCATTACCTCCTGCAACTGCGCGTTCGGGCATTTCGATTTGCTTGTTGCTCGAAACGTCATCCTTTAGGTTTTCGCTGTGCAGACGATTTTTGTGCGCGGCTTTGACGAATGAAACAAAGAGCGGATGCGCATTTAAAGGTTTTGATTTATATTCGGGATGAAACTGACAGGCGACAAAGAACGGATGTTTTTCACGCGGCAATTCAACCATTTCGACAAATTTGCCGTCGGGCGAGATTCCGCTGATGATTAAACCTTCCTTTTCCAGATGGGCGCGAAATTCGGGATTGAATTCGTAGCGGTGGCGATGGCGTTCTGAAATCTCCGTTGCGCCGCGATAGATCTCGCGCACCAGACTTCCCTCTTTTAATTCGCACGGACACGCGCCCAAACGCATTGTGCCGCCAAATTCTTCGACATTGACCAGGTCGCGCAACTTAAAGATGATCGGAAAAGGTGTTTCGGCGTTGAATTCCGTCGAATCGGCATCGCGCAGACCGCAGACGTTGCGTGCAAACTCGATGCAAGCCGTTTGCATTCCGAGACAAATCCCGAAATACGGCGTGCCTGATCTTCGTGCGTATTTGATGGCACGAATCATTCCCGCAATGCCGCGCTTTCCGAATCCGCCGGGAACAAGAATCGCATCAAAGTCTTGCAAATCTGTTTCGTAATCATCTTTCATTAGATTCTCAGATTCGATCCATTCGACATTGACGCGCAGATTGTTTGCGACGCCCGCGTGCGTCAAGGCTTCGCGCAGAGATTTGTAGGAATCTTCGAGTTCGACATATTTTCCGACAATCGCAATTTTCACGGTGCCTTCCGAAGGTTCTTTGATGGTCGAAACGAGTTCGCGCCATTTTTTCAGATCAACCGTCGGAAACTTTTCGTTCAAATGCAAATCTTCGACAACCAGCGAATCCAACCCCTGTTCGTGAAAAGCAAGCGGAACTTCATAAATTGTTTTGACATCAAGCGCGGAAATGACGGCGTTTATCTGAACATTGCAAAAAAGCGCGATCTTTTTTCGCAGATCGAGCGACAACGGACGATCTGAACGGCACAGCAGAATATCGGGCGCAATACCGATTTCTCGTAATTCTTTGACCGAATGCTGGGTCGGTTTGGTCTTTAATTCACCGGCGGCGGCGATATAGGGAACGAGCGTGACGTGAACAAAAATCGCGTTAGTGCGTCCTTCTTCATTGCCGATTTGCCGGATCGCTTCCATAAACGGCAGCGATTCGATGTCGCCGACCGTGCCGCCGATCTCGACGATCAGCACGTCGGGATTGTCTTTTTCCGCCACAACGCGAACTGCCGCCTTGATCTCGTCGGTGATATGCGGAATGACCTGAATCGTTTTCCCAAGATAATCGCCGCGCCGTTCTTTTTCGATAACCGAAAGGTAAATTCGTCCGCTTGTCCAATTATTCGCCTTCGTCAGATTGGCGTTGGTAAAGCGTTCATAATGCCCCAAATCGAGATCTGTTTCCGCGCCGTCGTCGGTCACGAAAACTTCGCCGTGCTGAAACGGCGACATCGTACCCGGATCAACATTTATATATGGATCGAGCTTCATCATCTGAACGCGCATCCCGCGCGCTTCCAATAGCTGCCCGATCGAGCTTGCCGCCAAACCTTTTCCAAGACTCGAAACCACGCCGCCTGTTACAAATATGTATTTTGTCATTTGTTTTTCGTCCTTAATTTTTATTTCAAATTTCAAATTTCAGATTCCAAATTCTCCGCGTCTCCGCGTCTCTCCGTTCCACCGTCTCCGTTCGCCTTACCTTCGCGTTTCTTTTTGCCGTAACGTCCTTCTTTCATCTGTGTTTGCACTTCCTTTGCCTTTGCTTCAGCCGGGTTCATCAATTCCTGGAGCGCGTTCATACTCGCGCCGAGCATTGTTGTTCCTTCCGCTGCATTGCGTTCAAATTCTTCTTCGGTGCGCGTCTGCGGTTTCGCTAAAATCTTCAGCCCGACGATTACGCCGACAATCAACAGCACAAAAAATATTAATCCGATCCAATCGCTCATTTGATAAGTTTTTTGAGTCTTTCAATTTCGGCTTTGAGCAATGGTATTTCGCTCACAGTTGCAATAAATTCGTCTTTTTCAACATCAAAAAATCTAAAATCTTCGCCGGTATTCACTAATTCCAAATTAAGTGCCTCGCTAAAAATCCTGTCATTTTGAATTGATAAACGAACTAATTCCCCAAATTCCAAACGATACGCAAGCATCGGTTGCGGCAGATATTTGTATTCTGGATCAATAACGTAATATTCGGCGACACCGAGTTTTTCAAATAAACGGCGTTTGGTCGTGACGTCTTTTTGCCAAGTCGCTTCCGATGCAACTTCAACTATCACCGAAGGCACGACCTTTTCTTCCCAAATTTTATAACTGCGGCGTTTTTTGTTTTCAACGTCAAAACAAACCATTAAATCCGGCGCAAAACGCCTATTCGGATTGCCTTCTTCGTAATAGACGATTAAATCGCTTGCTAAATAAACGTTCTTTTTTTCGCTCAAAAAAAGTCTTAGTTGTTGCTCTAAAACTGAAATTTGAATGTGCTGATAATCTGTTTCGCCCATCTTTTTTCGCTCTTCGCTCGGATAAATTACTTCCGTTTTGCCATTTGTTAGTGGCGACAAAGTTTCTGTTTTATCTTTAACTGCAACATTTGTATTCATAATCTAAACTCCCAAATACATTTTAACACGCTCGAAATCTTCCCTCGTGTCAACGCCGATCGAACTTTCGGCGACTTCGACAACCTTTATTCGTGCGCCGTTCTCAAGCGCGCGAAGCTGTTCGAGCATTTCGGTTTTCTCTAAAATTGTCTGCTTAAATTTGGTAAATTTCAACAAATATTCGCGCCGGTACACGTAAAGACCGGTGTGTTTGCGAAACAGCGAGATCAATTGCGGTTCGTTTTGCAATGCCGTTTCAAGCGTTCCGTGTTTCTTGACCGCTTCACGCGGAAACGGGATCGGGAAACGCGAAAAATAAAGCGCGTAACCGTTTTTATCGTTCACAACCTTGACGACATTCGCGCTTAAAACATCCTCCACGCTTTCGATCTTCTCGCAGGTTGTCGCAATATCAATCGTTTCATCTTGTAAAATCGCTTCGACTGCGCTTTCAATTGTCGTCGGCGAAATTGTCGGCTCGTCTCCCTGCACATTAACGATGATCGAACCGGCGGGCAGATTTTCGGCGACTTCGGCGATGCGATCTGAACCGCTTTGATGATTTATCGAAGTCAAAACAGCTTCGTTGCCGCTTTCCTCTATTATATGCAGAATCCGCACGTCGTCGGTCGCGACGATTACCCGATCAATATTTCGCGCTTTTTTTGCCTGTTCGAGGGTATGTAAAATGAGCGGTTTGCCGTTTAAAGGCAATAATAATTTACCTTCCAGACGAGTCGAAGAAAATCGCGCCGGAATGATCGCATAAACTAATTGTCGGTGATTGTTCCCGTGTTGCTCCACGGGATTTTAGGTTAGCATCAAACGTCCCAAGTTCCAAGTTCCGGATCCTAAGTTTTTTTTCAGCTTTGAACTTGAAAATAAATTCGCTAAACTCAAACTCGTGCAAAACGAAGAATTCAGTAACCTAGATTATAATGCGCCACTCATCAGAGATTTGGCCGGAATTACGCCTGTAACCGAAATAATAACTCCAAACAATCCGCCGTGGAATGGCTGGATGGCTTCCGGCGTTTGGATCTTGAGCGTTTTGGCGATCATTATTTTCCCGATGCTGTTTATCGTTCCATACGTATTGATCAATGGTGAAAAATCGCTCGATTCGATTGCCACCGACGACACAGCGATCTTTCTAAACCTGATCGCTATCTTTCCGGCACATATTTTCACTTTGATAATTGCGTGGTTTGTCGTGACAAAGAATCGTAAATTTTCCGTTTCAGAAACTTTGGGTTTAAGTTCGGGCGGCTTTCGTTGGTGGTATTATCCGCTTATTTTGGTTGCCTTTTTTGCGATTGCCGGACTTGTCGGTTATTTAATTCCCGAAGGCGATAATGATCTGTTGCGAATGCTGAGAAGTTCCCGAATGGCGGTTTATTTGGTTGTAATTTTGGCGACTTTTACCGCACCGCTGATCGAAGAAGTTGTTTATCGCGGAATTTTGTATTCGGCTTTTCAAAGAAGTGTCGGGGTCAAATGGGCAGTTGTGATCGTTACCCTAATGTTTGCCGGAGTTCACGTTCCGCAATATTTGGGAAGTCCGGGAACGATCTTGATGATTTGCCTGTTGAGTTTGCTGCTGACAATGATCCGCGTGAAAACCGATAATCTTTTGCCGTGCATCATTATGCACACGGTCTTTAACGGAATTCAATCCGTTTTATTGTTGATCGAACCTTATTTACCCAAAGTTGAATCGAATGTTCCGGAACAAGCGACATTGGTATTGAAATATTTCAGCTAAAACAGATTTGTACGGCGAACGCGGAACGCACTTTGCCAATCTGCGTTCTAGTGCTGAAACGTGGTCAACAAAGTGCGTTCCATGTTTGTTGTATTTAACTAACTCACCTTACGCGATATTTGAATTTTAGCCCGCGTAGCGGGTAACAGCGTGTAGCCCGTAGCGCAAGCCATTAGTATCTACACAAGTTTTTGCGACCGGATTTCAGCCTCGAAGAGGCGCAATATGATAGCCTGGCGCATCGCGCCAGGTCAAAAATCACCGCCATACTAAGCCCTGCAAGGGCGCAATCGGCGGATGTCGCCCT
>JANPDZ010000795.1:0-8726 GCA_031431735.1 Acidobacteriota bacterium
TTAAAAAGTTCCAACAAATTCCAACTAAGCAATAACTATGCCGCTCAGTAATGATTATTCATTATCAATTATCAATTATTTCAGAAGTTAAATATGCCGCAATTGAAAGTTGTTCCAAATTTCAGGCTTATCCAATACTCAAGTAGAGTTACGCATTTATGCGTGAATAACTGCGATGTTCAGACAACTCAAACGAAAATCTTAAACTTGTCTGAATGCGAACGCCGATCACGCATAAATGCGTAACTTCGGAACTTGTTTCGCAATGCAAATTTGATAAATCAGCTTTGCGGTAAGTTTCTGCAAAAGTTAAAATTAGAGCTACGGAAGTTTTTATAATACGAGGTAAATTAAATCCAATGATCAAAGCAATTCTTTTCGATTTTAATGGTGTTATCATTGATGATGAGCCGATTCAGATGAAGGCCTATCAGGAAATCCTGAAAGCCGAAGGACTCACGCTGACCGAAGAAGATTATTTTTCGTGTCTCGGGATGGACGACACAACTTTTGTCAATGCGATTTACAAATTGGCCGGGAAAAAGCCGGAAGCGAACAAGGTTTTAGAATTATCAATCGCCAAAACCAATCGCTGGCGTGAATTGATTACCGATGAACTGCCGCTTTTTGAAGGGATCACGGATTTTATCAAAAAAATGGCGAAGGATTTCGCGCTCGGTGTCGTTTCGATGGCAAAACGTGAAGAGATCGAATTTGTTCTGGAAAAATCAGGGTTGCGGGATAACTTTGCGGTCATCATCAGTTCCGAAGACGTTGAAAAATGTAAGCCCGACCCCGAATGTTTTCTCAAAGGCTTTAACGCGATTGATTCATATCGGATCAAAAAGCATCATTTGCCGATGGTTCACCGCGAATGTCTCGTGATCGAAGATTCACCGCCGGGGATTATTTCGGCAAAAGCGGCCGGCCTCCAGGTATTGGGCGTCACTAATACTGTTTCAACCGAAGAGTTACGCAAAGCCGGCGCTGATGCGGTCTCGAAAGATCTGGTGGATTGGATGCCGGAATCAGCGCGGCGTGTTTTTGTGTAAAGTGAAAAGGTGAAAAAGTTTATTTCATTTATTCGACAGCACTTTTACACTTTTACACTTTTTCACTTTAAGAATATGTCAAAACATTTAATATCAATCGAAGAAGCAGAAGGTAATCTTCTAAGTTGCGCGGCATTTTTGACGGAAGGCATCAAGAGTTCGGAAGGGCATTCTGAAGCATTGCGGGCGATCTTGCCTTATTATTTGGCAAAGGAGGAGGTTGATCTCGCGGCCGAGTTTGCCAATTCGATCGACGATCCTTTTATGCGCGACAAACTTCTTTCGATGGTCGCCGAGAAATGTGCCGCGATCGATGACGACGAATATGCTTTTCAGCTTGTCGAAGCAATCGAAGATCACGGCACGCAGGCGCAGGCACGTGAGCGAATCGCCATTCAAAAGAGCGGGAAAAGCGATTTTGAAAAGGCTTTTGAGATTGCCGATTCGCTTGAACATCCTGATAACGTCTTTGCCGCGATTGCTGTTGATGCGTCGGAAGACGGAAAAGACGAAACCGCTGCGGAAGCGGTCAAAGAAATCGAATTTCCTTACACAAAGGTCGTCACCTGGCAGACAATTGCCGGTCGAAAAATTGAAAAAAAGCAAAATAAAGACGCTGTGGAATTTCTGGAAAAGGCTTTGGAGGTCGCAGACGAGCTTGATTTTACCGAAGAAAAACTCCGCGCTTTGACCGATATTGCCAATCATTTTACGGATAGCGGCCGAAAAGACCGCGCCATCGAAACTTTTGATAAAGCAAAGCAAATCGCGATTGCGCTCGACAATGTGCATCGCGATTCATTTCTTTCGATCATCGCGTACGGCTTTTTCCGTGCCGGAACGATTGATCTCGCCGACCGAACGCTCGATCTGGTCGCCGATAAAACGCAGATTTCGTCAACTTTGGTCGGATTCGCAAGGGAATATTGGACGAATGAAGAAAAGGACGACGCGCTTGAAACGCTTGAAGAATCTTACGCGATCCTGAAATCGCAGCACGAAAAAGAAACCCGCGACAGCCGCGCTAAATATTCATTATTCGGAACGATTGCCGGACAATTTGCAAATTATGAACGCCCCGAACGTGCCATTGAGATCGCGCAAGAGATTCCGACTGAAAAAGAACAAATGTCCGCGCTCGCACAAATCGCCCAGATATTAACATTTCAGGGCAAAGATGTGTTTGCGCTCCAAGCGGTTCACGCAATCGCCGAAGATTCGCAGAGATTGATTGCTTTTATCGGTATTTCGGACGCGCAAAATCGTTTGGACCGGAAAGAAGAAGCGATCCAGACCTTAAATGAAGCCGCGCATCTGGCCGAAACCGTCCCGCAGCTTGCTTCGCGTTCTAGTGCTTTCAATGAACTTGCAAAACGCTTTGCCGAATATAACGAAACGACTCGGGCGCGTGAGATAACACACGAAAATCTCGAAACGATCGCGCTGATCCGCGACGAAAGCAGTCAGGCGGTCGCGCTTGCCAGTCTGGCGGAAATCTATAAACAATACAATTTCGAATTGACCGACGCTGAAAAACAGATTCTGCAAGCAATTATCATCAAAGCGGAAGGTTAATAAGGAAAGAGTTTTATGACCGATCACCGCGAAAAATTATTGAGTTTTGATGAATTCAACTTTGTTCGCAATCATTTGTCGGAGGATCACAAAAGACTGTGTTCATCAATATTGCCCGTAACAGCTAGAGATTACGCATTTGTAAGCAGGTCAGCATATATTTTGTAATATAATTAGGACTTTCGCTTAGAATGCGGAAGCCCGCACGAAGTAAGGGCGAAAACACACTTACTTCGTGCGTGTTTCTGCATATTTCTGCTTTCAAGCGAAAGTCCTATGATCTTTGAAAGTTGAGAAATAATTTTTTCAAATTCAATTTGATGTGGCTGATTAGAACTTATCAACATCTCTTGAATTTGTATTAATTCAGAAACTGAATCACTTACACGAATTTGTGCGGCTTCATACTTTTCATATCTAATGAAATTTTTAATTTCTTCAATGTATTTCACACAAATTGAAACATCTGAAAGTAAAAGATTTCGTGAAATAGCATTTTGTGTTTGTAACGAAGCATCTTTTGCCGCCTCAGCCGCACGGCGCGTTTTGCGAATTTGCCAAATGGCAATAGGAAGACCAATCAGCGAAGCAAGACTGCCGAGAAGACCAAGCCACCAATATAAAGTTTCACTATTCATCAATCAAACAAACCCGGCGCGTTGCTGACTTTTAAAAGCGCGTCGAGTCCGAAATGTTCGTAGGCAAGCCGCGTGACAAGTCTTCCGCGCGGCGTCCGATTTAAAAAGCCGATTTGGATCAGATAAGGCTCGATGATCTCTTCGATCGAATCTTTTTCCTCGTAGATCGCGGCGGAAATTGTTCCCAAACCGACCGGACCGCCGTCGAATTTTTCGATGATCGTGAGCAGCAGTTTGCGGTCAACTTCATCGAGTCCGAAAACGTCAACTTCCATCCGGTTGAGCGCGTCTTGGGCGACCGCTTCGGTGATGCGCCCGTCGTAATCAACTTCGGCGTAATCGCGGACGCGCCGAAGGAGACGGTTGGCGATGCGCGGAGTTCCGCGCGCGCGTTTGGCGATCTCGTGCGAACCGAGCGCGTCAATTTCGACGTTTAAAATATTCGCCGAGCGTTCGATAATCGTCTGTAAATCTTCGATCTTGTAAAAATCGAGGTGAAAAACGATCCCGAAACGTCCCCGCAAAGGCGCAGTAATCAAACCCGGACGCGTCGTTGCGCCGATCAATGTAAATTTCGGCAATTCGAGTTTTATCGAACGCGCCGCCGTGCCTTGCCCGATCATCAAATCGAGATTATAATCTTCCATCGCCGGATAGAGAACTTCTTCGATCGCCGGATTTAGACGGTGAATTTCGTCAATAAAAAGCACGTCGCCCTCGCTCAAATTGGTCAGAATCGCCGCCAGATCGCCCGCTTTTTCGATGATCGGTCCGGCAGTTGATTTGAGTTCCGCGCCCATTTCATTGGCAACAATGAAACTCAGAGTAGTTTTTCCGACACCCGGCGGGCCGAACAATAAAATATGGTCGAGTGCCTCGCGGCGTTTGAGTGCGGCTTTCATAAAGATGCGCAGATTGTCCTTGACTTTTTTCTGCCCGATGTATTCGGCAAGTCGTGTCGGACGCAGGGAAAGCTCAAACTGCTTGTCTTCGTCCAAAGCATTTCCGTCGCGGTTATCAAAATTTTCTAGGTTTTCGGTCATTTTAAGCGATTGCAAATTCAGTGTATTGTCTTTCCGAAGGTTCATAAAAAGCAAGCACGATGTCTGCTTTCGGAACGCCTTCGCGGAGTAAATCGGTGGCAATTCCTTCTTCCGTCCAATCTTCTTCGATATAAATTTTGTTGTCTTTCAGACGCACATAAACCGTTGTTAAATCAATATGTTGATCGTTTTCCCAACCGACTGTTTTCCAAAGATATTGTCCGTTCGCGTCATCGGCAATCAAAAAATACTCCATATTCGGTTCGGGCGTTTTGCGGTCTAGTTCGACATAATAGTTCAGAACCTTTTTGATGATTTGTTTGTAATTTTCTATTGTTCCCATCGGGTAATTACCTCACTTTTTAAATCTACGACGAAAAAAGAAAGTTCTTCTTGTTCGATTATAAACCTGATGCCTTCGCCGACAAAAAATTTGGTATAGGCAGATTCGGAAATCGCTAAATAAACTTTCGCTTCCGGCTTTAATTGCGACAAAACATCTTTGTAAATGTGATATTGTCCGAGTGCTTTTGAAATTCGGACATTATCGAAACGCCGATAAAACTTTTGACCTCAACTAATGATTTGGCGCGTTCCTTTTTCGGCGAAAATTTTATGCGCTTCCATATCGCCGTAAAGTTTTAATTCTTTAAAACGCATCTGAAAATTTTCAGCCGTAATCGTCCAACCGTCTTTGATGAGCGCGTTTTTGACGGCATTATGAATTTTATCGAGTTGCGCCATAAATATCTTTGTAATGCGAATCAAGAGAAAGATTTATCAATTATCAATTATCCATTATCAACTAATTTCAGAGGTTCGTAACCGCTCATAACTTCTGAAATAATGGATAATGGATAATTAATAATTGAAACGGATCAAACAAAATGCTCACAAAACCGCTTATTTTTCTACTCTTGATTCGCATTTGTAATAATCGGTAACTACCGATTCGGCTCTTTTTCCGGTCATTTACTCGGTCTTTCTTTTTCTTCTTCAAAAATGCTTGTCCGCGTGCCGTAAAACATCTCACGTTTACGGTCGTAGCGAATTTCGTATTTTTCGAGCGCTCCGGCGCGTCCGCGATAGTCAATTTCGTATTTCCAAAAGCCTTGTTTATTGACCTTTTGTCCGAAAAAATAATCAACCCAATATTCTTTGCCGGTTCCTTCCGAGGTTTTCAGTTCGGTTTCGTATTGAATCACTTTGTCCTGTTTTGCGTTGTAACCGATCAGCGTTGTTTCGAGTCCCATACAGGCAATGGCGTCAAAAAGCGCGAATTCAAAAGGTTTTCCGTCAGCGTTGTAATCAGCGAGTTTCATCAAAACCGGGTTACCTTCCTTGTTTTTATCAACCTTCGGAACGTCGTAATAGCCTTTTCGAATCAAATACGGCAAATCCAAAGTGTTGAAACCGCTCTCGATTCCGTCGCTCGTGATTTCGAGCGTGTTGATGATTTTCTTGCGTTTGATGTCAATTAGCGAAACGCTTGTGACGCCCGTATAATAATGCCCGCGCGTGTTGTCGGGACAAGTGTAAATATCATCTTCCTCGCTTCGCGGATGCTTTGTCGGGTTTTCCATCCATAAAATCATCTCGCGGTTGGCGGTAACTTTTACTTTTTCAAGAACGACCGCCGATTTCGGCAACGATTGGGCAAATAGACCACCTGTCAAAGTCAAAAATAAGAACACGAACAATGCAAAATGTTTATTCATAATTGCTAAACCCCTACTTCTTGCAAAAATCCGAAATCCGAAATCGAATCATCCTTTTGCAAGCAGTTGCAGACTTCTTCTCAGCAATTTCTGAACGCTCAGTTCGGTGCCTTCTTGCATCGCCTGTTTCAAAGCTTTTTCCGCCGCATTGGTGTGATAGCCAAGATTGACAAGTGCGGAAATCGCATCGTCATAAACCTCGTCGCCCGAACTTTGCGGAATTCCCTCCGCTTTCATTTCTTCCGAGGCCAAGCCCGAAAGTTTGGCGATTTTATCGCGTAGTTCGATGACAAGGCGTTCCGCCGTTTTCTTGCCAACGCCCGGAATCGTATTAAGCCGCGCCAGATTGTTTTGACGGATCGCCGAAATTATTTCGTCCGCGCTCATTCCCGAAAGTGCCGTGATCGCCGATTTCGGACCGATTCCCGAAACCGATATGAGATGCAGAAACAATTCTTTCTCACGAACTGTCTTGAACCCGAAAAGCGCCAGCGCATCTTCGCGGACGACCGTATGAATCCGAAGCGCGACCGCCTCGCCCGTTTCGCCGAGTTCGTAAAAGGTCGAAAGCGGAATCGTCACTTCATAACCGACGCCATTGACATCAATAATCAGCAGATTCGCGTCTTTTTCTAAAATTTTTCCGGATAGATAAGCAATCATTTTGTAATTTTAACTAATCGATTTTTGTAATCAATTTCAAGTAACGAGTCAACCAACAATTCTGTGCCGATTAGACATTCGTCCGCTTCACTAACCAAGATATTGATTGGAAATTCATTGCCAAGCCATTTTATTTCAACAGTTGTCATACCGACTTCGGCAGTTTTTCCTTCTGCTAATTCAACCTGCACACGGATCAGAACGTCCGGAGAATATTTTTCGACAATACTCGTCGGCAAAATTAAATTACCGTTAAAGCCCGTGTCCAAAACACAATCTATCGTCGCGCCGTCTGTGAATTCAATAGGCAAAACAGCTTCCGAATTTTCATTGACTAAACCTTTTTCTTGAGCCATGAACCTCCGATTTTATAGGCGTATTGATAACCGATTCGCGCAAAATAGAATTTTTTCCCGGGCATTTCAGCCAAAGCCTTAAGCGCGACTTGAGTACTGTTTTTATCAACAAAATACCTTTCCGAATATGGTTCAATCGCAATATACTCGCCGTTATGAGTCGGCTCTAAAATCGGCTTTAATTTCTCTTCGTAAAATTGTATTCCAAGCGTCGTCAATTCACTGAGCTGTGATTTTCGTTCTTTTGACATAATTTTCCTCCTGATGTTTCACACTTGAAACATAAATTGTAAATGATAAAAGGTTTCAGGGCAACGATAAAACGTAATTTCGGCATCTTTAGGACTGCGAACTTTTTCATAAACCTAAATTTTAAAGGTATAATTTCATTGTCGAAATGAAGGTTGATAAAATATCGGAACTGACAACTAATCGTTTGAGTATTTATCTGCGCTGTTTGAATGAATTGACGGCGCAGGGCGCACGCACGGTTTCGTCGGAAGGTTTGGCGAAAAAATTTCATTTGAATTCGGCGCAGATCCGCAAGGATCTGGCGTATTTCGGTGAATTCGGCGTGCGCGGAGTCGGCTATTACATCGAAAATCTGCGCAAGCAAATAACGAAAATTCTCGGGCTCGATAAAAAGCATTGCGTTGGTATTATCGGTTCGGGAAGATTGGGCGCGGCACTCGCGGATTATTACGGGTTTGCCCAATCAAATTTCACGGTTGTCGCTCTTTTTGATGCCGATTGCGAGAAAATCGGGCAAAAAGTCGGCAATGTCGAAATTTTTGACATAAAGAACTTCGCAGAAGTTGTCGGAAAGTATAAGATAGATGTAGCGGTGATTGCCGTACCGGCGGAATTTGCCCAAGAGGTTTTGGAACAGATTACGAATTCCGGCATCAAAGCCGTTATGAATTTTGCTCCGACTCCTTTGCGCGGAATCGGCGATGTCAAGATCAAAAGCGTTGATTTGACGATTTCACTCGAAAGTTTGTCGTATTTTTTGGCAAAATCTGGAAATCAAAACGGCAAAAAAGTGAAACCAAATGCGCCGAAAAACCGAATTAAGAAATAGGAAATATTTCGCCATTGGAATTTTTATAATTTAATTGAGGCATTTAAGATTTTAAGAGGTAGTTTTTTATGTGTTGTGTAAAATCAGTAATCAAAAGAATCGCTCCGTTTTTTCTGACTTTCGCAGTCGGACTTTTTATCGCCAGTTTCTTTGTTTCGGTCGGTGCGCCGAATTTTCAATTCCGGCGCGGTTTCAACAAACATCGTGAAATGGATCGTCAAATGAAGGTTGAAAATCAACGCTTGCGCGACGAAAACAACCGTTTGAGAATTCGTTTGGCGGAAATGGAAAAACGCGATTGGGTTCTTGATCCCGATATTGACGTTCCGCCGCCGCCGGTTGTGCCAAAGACTGCGCCAAAGGTGAATATGGATGTCACTGAAATACCGACATTGCCGATGAAAACCGTGCCGTCTAAATCGCGATAAGTTTCAAACGGCAAAAATTTTCTAACCACAGATTAACCGATGAAGATTTTCTTCGTTTGTGTTAATCTGTGGTTTAGTTTTTGGCGAAGGAAATTTATGTGTTGTGTAAAATCAGTAATCAAAAGAATCGCTCCGTTTTTTCTGACTTTCGCAGTCGGACTTTTTATCGCCA
>JANPDZ010000796.1:0-2546 GCA_031431735.1 Acidobacteriota bacterium
TGCCTTAGTAGTAGCTGATTTGTAAAAGTCAGCTACTTTATCTTTTTGTAAAAGTCCGCTACTTTATCTAAAGTCGAGCAGTTAGAAACTATGCAATAAAGAGTCCAACAAACGCGGAACGCACTTTGTTGATTGTTCACGCGCATTCAACAAACTGAAGTTTGTTGGACTTCAAAGCACAAAGTATTTTGCTTGTAATGCACAGTTTCTAACTGAAAACGGTATAAGCAAACGAATTGCCGCCTTAAGGCAGGGCTCAAAACGATTTATGAATACAAAATTTATCCGTTCAAATATTGCTTGGCTTTTGGTTTTGTTTTTCGTCTTTTCGGCGCAGGCTGATGAGGTTGATAAATTTGTCCGCATGGTGATGCAGGAGCGCAATGTGCCGGGCGCGGGCGTGGCGGTCATTAAAAACGGTAAAATTGTCAAAAAACAGGGCTACGGCGTGGCGAATCTCGAACTCAACGTTCCGGTGACAACGGAAACGGTCTTTGAGATCGGTTCGGTGTCAAAACAGATGACCGCTGCCGCAATTATGCTCCTTGTCGAAGACGGCAAGATAAATCTCGACGAAAAGATCTCGAAATATCTACCCGATACGCCCGATTCTTGGAAAAACGTCTCGGTCAGAAATCTGCTGACACATACTTCGGGCATCAAAAGCTACACAGGCATCGGCGTTGGGTTCGAACTCTCGAAACATCTTTCGCGTGACGAATTTATCAAGACTTTAGCGAAATATCCGCTCGATTTTGAAACGGGTTCGCGTTATTCATACAGCAATTCGGGCTACAATCTGCTTGGCTTTATCATCGAAGCGGCGTCGGGCAAATCGTACTGGGATTTTATGCGCGAACGCATTTTCAAACCGCACGGAATGACTGCAACCTTTGACCGCGACCCGAAATATATTGTCAAAAACCGTGCGACCGGTTACGAACTTGAAAATGGCAAGTTTATCGGGCGCGATTACGATCTGACCGATCTTTTCAGTGCCGGCGCAATTATTTCAACGGTCGGCGATCTCGCGAAATGGGACGCGGCTTGGCGCAATGATACGCTGCTCAAAAAGGAAAGCAAAGCCGAGGTCTGGAAACCGTTTATCTTAAACGACGGCAAGGCAAATCCGTATGGCTTCGGCTGGAACGTCGCCGATTTTCGCAGTCACAAACTTGTCAGTCACAGCGGTTCGACCGCCGGTTTTAATGCACAGATCTCACGATTTATTGACGATGATCTGAGCGTTATTGTTTTAACAAACTTAGGCGATGCAGGTTTTGCGGGAACGATTGCCCGCGGTATTGCGAAGATCTACATCCCATCAATTTCGCTCAAAGCGATGAAGATGCAAACCGACACGGATGCCAAACTGACGCAGATGTTTTCAAACGTTTTGCGGATGCGAATGGAAAACAAATTCAGCGCGGAAATGTTGACCGCTGATTTAATAAAATCGCTCTTAAGCGACCGCGCCAAAATCAACAATCAGCGCATCGCTTCGTTCGGCACAGTTAAAAATTTCACATTCATCGGTAGCGAAACTTCGGGCAACGGAAAAATCTACCGATACAAAGCCGAAACCGCGAAACGCCTTTTTCTGTGGCGTTTCGCGGTCAATGCGGATGGTCAGATCTCGGAAATGACGCTCGAAGACGAGGAATAAATCAAGTTCCAAGTTCCGGGTTTCAAGTTTCAGGTGAAAAACAAATCGCGCCGCAGAACTTCAATTTCCGTTTCGCCCTTTTTAAGACCACCGCCGATCAGAAAATATTTGTCGTAAATGCTCGATTGGATAACGCCGACGCGAGCATCTTTAATAATCACGCCGTAACTTCCCGGTCTGACGAAATATCGGATGCCTTTTATTTTTTCGTAGCTGATTAGGTCTTTGGCTTTTGGTCTTTGGTTTTATTTAATGTCAACCCTTTGATTTTCAATCGAGACACTGAAAAATAAGCGGATTGGTAAGAAATTCATTACCAATCGGCAATTTCTTTCAAAAACCAAAAACCAAAGACCTAAACAATTACAAAAATTCAATACCAATTCGCCGTCTTTCTCTTCCACCAAAACATTTTAAGCCGCGAGTCTGAAACTTTCCCGAATGGCTGGCGGCAATTCGAGCGCGTAGAAATAAGCGGCGGGATAAAGATAATCTTCGCCCGATTCGTCAATGACGCGGATATAATCATCTTCGGCGGCTTTTTCGTCGGGCAAAACTTCGTAAATCTTGCGGAGTTCCAGATCTTCGCAATCATCGTTTTTAAGACAGACTACAAATTGAATTTTCTGCATTAGCTTTTCTTTAATCTACGCCGCCAAATCAAGTTTTATTTCGCGTAAGATTTCCGAAACCTCTTCTTTTGATTGCAAATGACGAGATAAAACTTCTTCGGTTCGTTCCAAAATGTTGTCTGAAAAATAGTTGGCAAGGTCTTGGCGCAGATTTTGCCCGATGTAAAGTTTGAGCAAAGCGTGAACCGACAAATCGCGTTTTTCCGCAACTTTTTCGAGTGAAGCTAAAACATCTTTCGGAATATTCA
>JANPDZ010000797.1:0-6184 GCA_031431735.1 Acidobacteriota bacterium
CGGCAACGGCGGAACAATTCACTATAATTCCAACGATATTACAATGCTTTCTCCTGATGCGCGTAATTTTCATTTTCCGAAATTAACAAATGAATCGTTTTGGGAAAAGCTTTTCAAAACTGAAAAAAAAACTATCTTACCCGATGGCGAGGCACAAGCTTTGGCATTGGAAGACGCGCTCAATAAAGCTGCGGGAGTTTTGCTTCTTGACGATGCTTTTTGCTATATGGACAGGCTTTTGCGCTTTGAAAATTATAATAAACTTAAGAGATCCGTTCGGGAAAAAGGTTTGATAGTGATCGTCGCGACCAACGATTTTGAAGAAGCATTGACGCTTTGTGACCGCATCGTCATTTTAGACAAAGGTGAAATTCTGCAAGCCGGAAAACCATCGGATATTTATTTACAACCGGATTCTTCAAAAGTTGCATACGTTTTCGGGCGAAATAATTTGATTGAAGCGCGGCGTATTACTTCAAACAAAATCGAGATTCCCGAATTTCAAACGATCAGGGGCAATCATCGCCTTTTCACCAACAAAACTGACAAATCGAAATTTGCACCGATCAATCGAAACAATATTTTAACAATTCGCCCTGAACATATTTCTTTATCATTTGGTGCCTCTTTTCCGGAAGACAACCTTTTAAGGGCAAAAATTACTGATGTCAGATTTCAAGGCGCGACTACGCTCGTCGTGCTCGATGCCAATGGATTAACTCTCGAAGCACTGGTTTTACGGCTGGTCGGTTTGAATATCGGTGAAGAATGTATGGTCGGACTTCCGCCGGACAGGATTTTGGTTCATAAAGACTAACCAAAACAAAGGCTTTGCTCACATCTGAACGAAGCCTTTTTTGATTAGAAATCTGTTTTTATTTCACTTTTTCGTGCCTTTCGTATGTATGCGTAGGCAGATCTAACTTTTTACTGACGCATTACCATTAATTGCTGAACTACGGCTTAAATTGATTATTTTTCAAAAAGCATTATAACATCGGAGTCAGAACAATCTCGACACGGCGATTTTTTGCCCGGTTGGCAACCGTTGTATTGGCAACAATCGGCAAACTCGCGCCCAATCCTTTCGCTTCGATGCGTTCTTGATTTGCACCTAAACCAATTATTTTATCGGCAATCGCCTGAGCGCGTTCCTGAGTCAAAGTTTGCAAATCATCAGCTGCTCCCTTGTCGTCGGTGTGTGATTCAATCGCAATTTTATAATCTGGATTTCCGGCTAATATTTGCGCCAAAGAAACTACTTTTGCTTGTGCTTTGGCTGACAAACTGCTTAATCTTGGAGTTGTCCAAAAATTTTCAGGCAAAGTCAAAATAATACCGCGTTCGTTTTGCCGAACTGTTCCGTATTGTTTCAAACTTTGCATCAGCGTTCCTTGATTTGCTTGAAATTGCGCAAATTTATTGTCATTTTCCTGTTTTTGTTTTTGAGATTGTTTTTCGTTTTCGTATTGTTCCAATTTCTGTTTATCGTTTTGCGCTTCAACCTTAATTTTACCCATTTCTTCGCGTAATTTGCCGATTTCTTCGCGGAGATCTTTTATTTGCCCGGCATAATTTGCCGCGTCGCGTTCGGCTAACTCGCGATTGCGGGTTTCGCGGGCGAGTTCGGCCTTGAGATCAGAAATCTGATTTTGCGCGTCCGTATATTTTTCTTCGGATTGACGGCTTTCAGCATCTTGTTTGATTTTTTCGTTTCGTTTTTCGCGTGCATCTTTGCGAACAATTGCGGTTTGTTCAGCTTTTACTGCCGAAGAAATTGCCTGTCGCGCCGTGATGTCAGTTTGCTCTTCGGGTCGGTCAGCCTTCCAGGCATTTTCGGCGTTTTGAAGAAGCGTTTCGGCTTGTTGAAGTTCTTCGGTCGCGTCGCGTTGCGCACCGGCAAATTTTGCTAAAGCAACGGCTTGTTTGGCTTGCAAAATCGTTGACGGTATTTTTTGATAATCAATTTCGGCGATTTCCGGAGTTCGCGCATCGCGGAAAAAATCTGATGAATTACCAAAATATTGAATTGCCCGCATCGTCGCGATCGTTTTTCCGGTCGGCGAATACGGACTCAAGTTTTCCAACATGATCGCCTGACTCGGACGGCGCACGAGAAAATGCGGTTCGGCGGTAATGATCAGTGCAAATGTTTGCAGCGGTGTGGTCACACTGATCTTTGAATCAAACTCAAATGTACCCCGTCTTTTTATTTCCCCGAGATTATCAACTTGTCCATCGGGCGAAATTGCCCATAAAACATAAGTTGCGTAACCAGCTCCAAGTTCAAATGGCCTAGGCATTTTCGACACCGTCACCTCGACCTCAGTGCCATTTTTACTGGTTCTTTTGATTCGCCCTTCGCCTTTCATTCGTGGGAAACGGGTCGTTCCGCGAAATTGAGTGATAACAATTTCGTCGAGCGGATATGTTATCGCGGTCGTCTGACGCGCCACATCAACCTGAGCGTTTGTACAAATAACAGTTGAAAAAACGAATAAAAGCGTAGCTAAAAATTTTGATATTTTTGAAATTTGCATATTTTCCCCCCAAAACGCGATGCCTTTAGAAAGATGCCATATTTCATTTTCACGTTGCAACCCCATCGGCTATTACGAATTACAAATTAGAAATTAGAACTGATGTTACGCAAATTTGTTTTCAAGGGCTTCGCCCACAGCTGTGCGGAAAGGCTGTGCCTTTCCGAAAGGCTTATCCCAACTCTCCGAGGCTACGCCTCAAATGGCGGCAGAGCCGCCAAGAAAATTGAAAAATTTGCCCGGAAAGGCACAGCCTTTCCGCACTATCCGGGCGGCACAGCCGCAAATTCAAATCTTTTGCGTAACATCAGTTAGAATTAAAAAAGTATGATTTTTGTAATTTGTAATTTGTAATCGGCAAACGCGGCATATATATTCAAACTTTTGAAACCCGATGAAGGATCTTAAAAGATTACTCAAATATCTGCGCCCGTATTGGGGGATTTTTACGATTGCCGGTATCGCGATGTTGCTCGGTGCAGTTTTTGAAACCGCGACCGGCGCGCTTCTCGTCCCGATTTTTGATCAATTTCTGACAAATCCCTCGCAAAAATCCAAAACGCTTTTCGATTTGCATAATCTTATTCCGCGCGATGATTGGTTTCGTGCTTGGGTGATGATTTCCGTTTTGCTGCTTGGATTTACTGTCGCCAAAGGCATCGCCGAATATTTTTCTTCGTATTTGATGGCAAAGATCGGGCAATCAGCGGTTTTGGATCTTCGTCAAGAGCTTTACCAACATCTTCTCAAACAACCAACTTCTTTTTTTGAAAAACACCGCACAAATTATCTCGTTTCGCGTCTCGTCAATAGTTGCGCGGCGATCGAACTTGCGGTTTCTTCAAATTTACGAGATGTTTTGCGCGAAGCCTTTATGCTGTTCTTTTTTCTCGCGGCGGCATTTTATTTCAACCCTAAATTGATGCTCGGTGCGTTGATTATCGCACCGATAATCGGCGGTTTGACGGCAAAATTCAGCAAGTCGCTGAGAAAGCTTGCGGAAGAATCTTTTGAAGGTAATAAACTTCTGACCGATACCGCTCAGGAAACGCTCGCCAATCAAACGATCGTCAAAGCCTACACCGCCGAGACGCGCGAAGAATCACGCTTTTTGAAAGCCGCCAAAATTATCGCCCGTGCCAATCTTCGCTCGGCAAAGATCGCCGCGACCTCGCCGCCGACGATTGAACTGATCGGAATCATTGCGATCATTATTTTCTTTTACTTCGGGTTGCGTGAAATAAACGCGAAAGCCATGGACGCGGCACAATTTTTTACTTTCCTATTCTTTCTATTGCGCAGCTATGACCCAATGCGAAAAATTTCGCGCCAGCATAACGAATTATCAAAAGCTTTTGCTGCCGCCAAAGATGTCTGGGATATTTTGGACACGGACGAAATTTTGCCTGAAAAACAGGGCGCGGTTCAACTGAAGCCTTTGCAAGACAAAATCGAATTGAAAGACGTCTCGTTCCATTATCAAACCGATGACAAAAAGATCCTGCAAAATGTGAGTTTGGAAATTCCAAAGGGCGCAATGGTTGCGCTGGTCGGTGAAAGCGGCGGTGGAAAATCGAGTTTAATAAAATTGATTCAACGGCTTTACGATGCTTCGGATGGTGCTATTTTTTGGGATGAAACCGATCTTCGCGATGCCCGAATTTTGAGTTTGAAAAAACAAATCGCACTCGTTACGCAGGAAACAGTTTTGTTTAACGACACGATTCGTTACAACATCTCTTACGGCGATCCGAATGCCTCTGACGAAACAATAATCGAAGCCGCGCGGATTGCGTTTGCCGATGAATTTATCCGCGAATTACCAAATGGCTACGACACACTCGTCGGCGAGCGCGGAATCTTTCTTTCCGGCGGTCAGCGTCAGCGAATCGCGATCGCCCGCGCCGTTTTGATCAACGCGCCGGTGTTGATTTTGGACGAAGCGACCTCAGCACTCGACACCGAAAGCGAAAGCCTTGTCCAAAAAGCTTTGTCAAATCTGATGCAAAACAAAACTTCGATCGTTATCGCGCACCGCCTTTCAACCATTCGCAAAGCCGATAAGATCGTCGTTATGGAAAAAGGCAAAATCATCCAATCAGGAACACACGACGAGCTTTTAGAAAAAGGCGGAACTTATAAACGGCTTTACGATTTGCAGTTTGCCGAAGAAGAGGAAATTTCACTTTGATTTGTGCTAATATGTTCGGAAAAAGGAGTTTTGATAATGACACCGCAAGAAATAATTAACGAAATCTATAAATTGCCTTTGACTGAAAAAAAAGAAGTCTTGGATTTGCTTTCGGAAGAGTTCTCAAAAGCAGAACAAGATGAACGACAATTGCAAGAAAATTTATTAGCCAAAGGTTTAGTTCATTCGGTCAGACCTCCGCGCAGAAAGAAAATTGGCGATTTTGCGGCGATTTCAATAGAAGGAAAACCAATTTCCGAAACAATTATCGAGGACCGCCGCTGATGGATTTCTATTTTTTTGACAGTAGCGCGGTCGTTAAAAACTATGTTCAGGAAACCGGAACAAACTGGGTTAAAGCAATTTTTAATTCGACTGCGACAAAAATAATTTATGTTGCCTCAATAACCAGGGTGGAAGTTATTTCGGCTTTTGCAAGGCGTGTGAAAGGCAAAACCATCCGCGCGAATGACGCGAGTATCGTTTCACAGCAATTTAAGATTGATTTTGCCGGAGATTTGCGGGTTTTGGAAATTACCTCTGATTTACTGGACGATGCAGTTGCTTTGACAGAAAACCACGCTTTGCGCGGTTATGATGCGGTTCAACTTGCTGCGGCTGTCGAACTGTCAAAAGAAATAATTTCTCTTAAACTCGGCTCGCTGATTTTTGTTTCCGCCGACAACGAATTAAACTCGGCGGCACAAGCGGAAGGCTTACAAATCGAAAATCCGAATAATTATCCTTAAACATTTTATGAAATCAATGACAGGCTTCGGGCGCGGCTTTGAATCGAGTGAAACTTTTGCCGTCACCGTTGAATTAAAAACAGTCAACAATCGCTTTCTGGATGTCAGTCTCAGGCTTTCGGGCGAACTGGCTTCGCTTGAATCTACGATTAAACGGCAAATCGGCAATCGTTTATCTCGCGGTCGCGTTGAAGTAAATCTGACTTACGAAAACACGACCGCGATCAATTACGAATTGAATCGCCCGATGATTGCAGGTTATCTCGCGGCGATGAAAAAGATGCAGGAAGATTTTTCGCTTTCGGGAGAACCGGATCTGAACGTCATTGCGCGTCTTCCGAATGTTATATTGCCCGCAAAGAATGATTTAAGCGAAGGCTTTATTGTTGGCGTTGAAAAAGCCGTCAATTTTGCGCTTGATGATTTGGAAAAAATGCGTCATAACGAAGGCGAAATGCTCAAAAACGAGTTGAATTTTCGGCTCACAGAGATCGAAAATAGACTTCCGGCAATTGAATCGGAATCAGCCAATGTCGCCGAAGAATATCGCGTCCGTCTGACCAAAAAGATCGGCGATCTTTTGGCAAAATCCGATTCGCAAATTGAGATCGATCAAGGTCGCCTTGCCCAGGAAATCGCGTATTTAGCCGATAGAGTTGACATTTCCGAAGAAATTCAACGCTTAAGAAGTCATATCGAGCAAT
>JANPDZ010000798.1:0-1529 GCA_031431735.1 Acidobacteriota bacterium
TTTACAATTAATGCCGAATTTTCGCTTAACTTAACGCCATTGTGCTTTGCGCCCGCTCATGTCACAACATATTCAATTCAAAAAAAAACAATCCCCATTCAACACTTCCTACTTTGAATAGCCACTTCAGATTTTGAAACAATTTCTCTCTGTTTTGCCGTTTGCCGTCAACTATGACAAAATAATGTTTTTATTAAACACAACTATTTTAGAGAGGAAAATATAAATAATGGCTGGAAGAAATAAAATTACGGTAGTCGGTGCGGGAAATGTCGGCGCGACTGCCGCGCATTGGATCGCATCGAAAGAATTAGCAGATGTTGTCTTGGTTGATATTGTCGAAGGCACGCCGCAAGGTAAATCACTCGATCTCGCGCAAGCCGCGCCAATTGACGGTTTTGATGTCAAGCTCGTCGGCGCAAACAGTTATGAAGAAACGGCGGATTCCGATGTTGTCATCATCACCGCCGGTTTGCCGCGAAAGCCCGGAATGAGCCGCGATGATTTGCTGAAAACAAATTCGGACATCGTCGGCAACGTCACCGATCAGGTTGCCAAATATTCGCCGAATGCTTGTATCATTGTCGTTTCAAATCCGTTGGACGCAATGACGCAGGTCGCCTTTGTCCGTTCGGGTTTCCCGAAAAACCGTGTCATGGGAATGGCGGGCGTGCTTGATTCGGCGCGGATGCGTTGTTTTGTCGCCGAAGAATTGAATGTTTCGGTCGAAAACGTGACCTGTTTCGTGCTCGGCGGACACGGCGACACGATGGTTCCGTTGCCGCGTTATTCAACCGTTGCGGGCATTCCGATCACCGAACTGATCCCGAAAGACCGGCTCGACGCGATTCTGACGCGCACCGCAAACGGCGGCGCGGAGATTGTCGGACTGCTCAAAACCGGCTCGGCTTATTACGCTCCATCGCTCGGTGCAGTCGAAATGGCAGAAGCGATTCTCAAGGATAAAAAGAAAATCTTACCGTGCGCCGTCTATCTCGAAGGCGAATACGGCATCAGCAATCTGTTTGTCGGCGTTCCCGTCAAACTCGGCAAAAACGGTGTCGAACAGATCATCGAAATCAGCCTGACCAACGAAGAACGCGCCGCACTGCATAAATCAGCGGGTGCGGTTCAGGAATTGATTGATGTTTTGGGTATCTAATTTTCCCGGAAATTTATGAGTTAAGAGGAAAGTCTTTCGAGGCTTTCCTCTTTTGTTGCATAAAATAGCGAAATGATTTATAAGTTGTTCTGAATATAAGGTTATTATGCGGAACCGTTTCGGATAATACACAAAACTCAGTCTGCTATCCTGAATGGTTCGGGATAATCATTAGTTGGGCGGCTTACGTTGTTGCTTGCAAACATACAGGAGACGAAAAATATGAATCTTAGTAAAACAAATTAAATAACATCATCCATTAAGGTAATATTGTATAAGACAATTTCGGTAATGTCGGATGCCTTAAAAGTCTTTTCTGATCAACTTCCTTCGCCAATGATGGTTGTTTGAGCGGATAAAACTTGGC
>JANPDZ010000799.1:0-1776 GCA_031431735.1 Acidobacteriota bacterium
TTTACCACCCCAACTACCTGCATTTAATTCAGGTAAAAATTTCTCTTAAAGTCATCTTGTGTTAATAACATTGGACGCGCGCCCAATTTCTTGGTCAGCTAATTTTGTCTAAAGTCCCTTTTTTTGTCTAAAGTCGAGTTAGAGCATAGTCAATTTGTTAATTCGCCGTTGTCATCTTTTCCAATTCGACCAATAAGTTTTTTTCGGTCAATTGACTATAATTTAAAAAATGAAAGTCAAAATTATTTGGAAATAATTGGTTTAATAAATTACCCAAAATTGGAATGCTTTGAATACGAATTTCATTAATTCCCGCTGTATTAATAGTAAGTAATAGTCTGATTTTTACTTTTTCATTTAACCATGTAGTTCCTTTTAACAACCAAAAATACTTGGAAATGCTTTCAACAGGTCTATCAGTGTTTTCATACTCAAATAGCAAAACTTTATTGGGGTAATAAAAGGCATCATCAGGCATAATCCGATATTTGTTGATATTTAACTTCAACATACAACCTTTTTTATGGTGCTCAAAATCTTGATTAGCTTCAAAATATGGAATAATTATTTGTCTTGTTTCTTCAATTGTCATTGTTTTAAATTAAATTCGGCGACAACCGGCGTGTGATCGCTGGGGCGTTCCCAGGTGCGCGGTTCTTTGTCAATCCAACAGCCGACGCATTTTTCGGCTAATGATTGCGACGTCCAGATATGGTCAATGCGAAGCCCGTGATTTTTCGGAAACGAGCCTTCGCGGTAATTCCACCACGAAAACTCTTGCAGATCGCCGTTCATCTGGCGGAAAACGTCCGTGAAACCCCATTGTTTGACGTGGTGAATGGCGGCGCGTTCGGGTTTTGTAAAATGCAGTTTGCCTTCCCACGCTTTGACGCTCCAAACATCCGTTTCGTCGGGCGCAACGTTAAAATCGCCGCAGAGCAAAACGTCCGAATCTTTCGCGCAAGTTTCGTCAAACAGTTTCCGCAGGCGTTGCAGCCAATCAAGTTTGAACGTGAATTTGTCCGTCCAAAGCTCGGTCCCGTTCGGAATATAGGTGTTGACGATACGCACGCCGTTGATCGTTCCGGCGATCAATCGTTTCGGCGCATCTTCCGTGTCGTCGAGAAAATTTTTCTGTATGTCCGTGATTTCGTGTTTTGATAAAATAGCGACGCCGTTATAAGATTTTTGTCCCATAAACGCCGCGTGATAGCCGAAATCCGTGATCGCTTCGAGCGGAAACTTTTCGTCAACGCATTTTGTTTCCTGAAGACAAACAACATCCGTATTGGTGTCGCTGATCCATTTCAAAACGGCTTCGAGCCGGATCGCGATCGAGTTTACATTCCAGGTTGCGATTTTCATTTCATTTCACCACTGAAGCTATAAGAATTAACTTTCGGAATAGCTGAGAGTTGATAACAAAACACGGAAGACGAATTATCAGTTATCAGTTATTCGCTCTCAGCTATTCCGGAGAGTTTATTAATTCAAATCAAACTACTTTTTATTTTAACTGCGAATTGCGTTCGTAAAAAATTCCGTTGGCGAATCCTTGAATCGTTTTGTCGGTTTCCGCCAATTCCAGACGCTTTTGCGCGAGCAGACAATATTTTTCGTCCCGTTCGATGCCGCAGAAAGCGCGATTCAGTTTTTTTGCCGCAACGAGCGTTGTTCCCGAACCGGCGAACGGGTCGAGAATCAAATCGTTCTCGCGTGTCGAAGCCAAGATGATCTTTGCGAGCAGTTTTTCGGGTTTTTGCGTCGGATGATCCG
>JANPDZ010000800.1:0-9123 GCA_031431735.1 Acidobacteriota bacterium
CTCTACCGTTGAGCTACAAGGGCAAAAAGTTAGTTTATAAAAAACTTTCGATTTCGGCAACTGTGTGTCAGGAAGATTGGCTTTTCAGCATTTTTTCGGTTAATTTTTGAAATGCTTCTTCGACGCGCTCGCCTGATTTCGCGCTTGTCCGAAACATTTTCCAGCCGTATTGCATCATATTTTCCCGCTCGTTCGGCAAGATTTCAAACTGCTCGTCCAAATCGTTTTTGTTGAAAAGCACGAGAAACGGCAGTTGTCCGACCTCGCGCTCGACCATTTGCTGAATCGAAAATGCCGTAATGAAAGTCTCGTGGCGCGTCAGATCAACGACGATAAAATAGGCGGACGCGCCGCGCAAAAAAGCCGGGCGAATCTTGAAAGTGTCGTCTTCGCCCTGCAAATCCCAGAGCAGAAGATTGACTTCAGTTTCGCCGACCGTGACCAATTTTTTGTCAATTTTGACGCCAATTGTCGAGTGATATTTTTCCGAATAGATACTCTGCACAAACCGGCGGACAAGACTCGTTTTGCCCACGCCGGTTGCGCCCAACATACAAACTTTTTTTTGAATTGCCATTATTCTAAAAAAACGCGAAACTTGACGGCACATTCCGACGAATTTCCGCCTGCGCCGACCCCGACGGCTTTAAAGTTTTGTTTATATTGCTTTAAATTTTCAGATTTTGCAAAGAATTCTGCCAAAATTTTATCGGCTCGCGACTGACTGATTTGGGCATTTACCTCATCTGTCCCGCTCGCGTCGGCGTGTCCTTCAATTTCAACCCGAAAGTTTTTTTGCGAGTTTTTCGCCAAATCACCCAGATTTTCAAAATCTTTTATCAATTTACCAAGCATTTCTTCTTGCTTTTCCGCAAAATCGGTCGTGCCGCAGTTAAACGCGATGTTTTTCGATTCGATTTCGGATTTCAAGGTTAAAAACCCGATCCGAAATTCTCTGACACCGGCGACGACAACCGCAATTTTCTTCGCTTCGGCAAACCATTCAGTCGCGGCGACGCCTTCGGCAGTTAAAATTCCGTTTTCAAACGAAAAATTGACCGTCGGCGGCGGATTGAGCAATGTTTTCGCACGTTGAAGCACAAATTGCGGACTCAAATCCTGAAAGGCACGCCAATGCGACTCAACATCGTCCTTCTGAAAGCCGTATTCACTCAGAATTGAGTCAGGATTTATCGCCAGATCATCGCGCAAACCCTCGATTTCGTGTTTGAACCAGCCGCGATTGGTTTCCGTCACGACAATTCCCGGTTCTTTTTTTAATCTTTCCAAATAATTCGACCAATGCCAATAATCCCGAACGTAAAAAAATCCGCCGACCAAAATCAAAACCGCCAAAATACTCGCTATTACATTAAACGGGGTGAAAAATTTACCTTTCGGCTCATCTTTTTCACCGAGCTGCATTTGCAGACATTCCTGCAAAACAGGTTTTGCATCATCGAAAATGGCGGTGTCGCCTTGAAATTTAGCAAAATCGCCTTCCTGTTCAAATTGAATCTGTTCGATCGCTTCGAGGAAAATTTCGCGCAAATTGAGCGGCGCATTGCCGCGAATAACTGCGGCTAAGATCGCGTCGGGGCTGTTTTCGATCCAAATCGAAAAATCCTTGACTCGCAGCGCGTCAAGCGTCGCGTCCTCCGAAGTTTGAAACGAATCGTGAACAAAATCCTGAATCGCCGTCAGCATCGCCGAAACCATCTCGCCGTCCTGGGTTTCCGCCGCGTTTATCGAAACGTGCTGAAGCAGAATTCCGGTCTTTTTGTGAATCAGAAAAACCTGTTCGACTCGATAGAGCAAACTATTGAGCATGACGACTTCGGCAAACGGTTTGCCGGTCTGCATCGCTTCCAAACGCCATCTTAAACCTTTCGGAGAAAGACTGTTTTCAAGCGTTTGATTCAAAGATTGCACCATTTGGCTCAAGGCTTCGGCAATCGCCTTGCGAATCGCGGGACCGATGATCGGGAAAATCGCTTCGGCTAAAATTCGCGGGTTTCGCTGGACAGACTGACGAATATTTTCTTCGACGATCGGCAAGGTCGCTTCCGATAGTTGATTGTCTTTTTGGGCGCGACGCTTCAGCGCGGCGGGCAAAACCTCGCTAACCTCTTCTGATTGAATTAGAATTTTGCGAAGTTCGCCGAGCTCGTTTGGCAAATTTTCGCCGTTTGCAGATATTTCGGGCGTATAGGGATTTTTCGGGGAAATTCGCTTTTCCTTTTTTGCAACGCTCTGGGGCATAAGTTTTGAGGGATGAGGGATGAGGGATGAGGGATGAAAAAAACTTTAAACTCATCCATCATCCTTCATTCTTCATTCCTTTTAATCCGTTTCCGGCAGTTTGAAATCGTTTGTCAAGCGCATCGCCATTTCCGTGAAAAGCTCGGCAAGTGCGGTGCGGTCGGCTTTGTCGTCGCGGATTTCGCTCGATTCGCGTTCGAGCGAATTAAGCACATCGTTATGACGTTTTTGAATTTCGTCCGATAAATTTTTCGATTGCGTCAGAATCTGCTGGCGTAGATCGCTTTCCGATTTGGCGGCTTGCTCATTGACATTCGTCACTTTTTTGTCAAAATTATGAGACAGATCTTTGAGCTCACCGGAAAGTTCCTTGACCGCATCGGCACGCGAATTTTGTTCACTCATTAAACGGTCGGTCAGAGATTTGACTTCCGATTTTATGTATTCTTCCAGCCCGTCGAGCTTTTTCCGCGTATCGTCGCGCATATCGGAGATTTCTTTGATCATTCGCTCTTCCATGCGCGTGAAGCGGCGTTCAAAATCGCGTGATTGCGAACCGAATAAAATATCCCGAATCTTGTCTATGTTGCCGTCTTCCTGCATTTCGAGGGCGGCGTTTTTTTGTTTTTCGGCTTTCATAAATTTTCTCTCTCAAAAACTCTCTGTTTGATAAATTCAAATTTTTCCGTCGTTTCAGATATTAGACTTTCAATAGATTCCCAATTCTCTAAATTAACCTGATTTTGCAATTCTTCAAAAAGCGCGGTCAATTTTTCCAACCCGACATTGGAACTGCTGCCTTTTAAGTGATGCGCCCGACGCTCAATTTCTTTTGCGTTCCGATTCTGCAAATCGTTTTTTAACAACGAAATTTGTTTTTCGGCGTTCTCGCAATATATTTGCAAAATCTCAAACACGAAATCTTTTTCACCGCGCGATTCGATCGCTAAAAAAGTCTTTAAAGTTTCGTGGGTAATGATGTCAGATAAGGAATGTTGAACGAAATTTTCTTCCAAGTCAAGATTTGGTAAGACCTTTTCCGCCGAAAAATGTTTTTCGAGAATTTTCGTCAAATCTTTTTTCGTCACGGGTTTGCAAAAATAATCGTCCATTCCTGCCCGCAAACAGTTTTCGCGTTCGGTTTCGGCAGAAAATGCCGTCAACGCAATGATTGTCGGACGATGTTTTTTTTCATTTCGGCGAATTGCGTCAGCCGCCGCTAAACCGTCCATTTCCGGCATCCGGCAATCCATTAAAATCAAGTCAAAATCTGTTTCGAGACATTTTTTAACGGCTTCCGCGCCATTTCCGGCAAACTCGGATTCGTAGCCGAGATGTTCAAGCAATTTGCTTGTCACCTCGCGGTTCACTTGATCGTCTTCGGCGATCAGGATTGTTAGTTTTTGGTTTTTGGTTTTTGGTTTTTGGTTTTGGTCATCTTCGAGAGTTTTTGTAATTTGTAATTTGTAATTTGTAATTTGTAATAATCGAACCGTGAACCAAAACCGCGATCCCTTGCCGATTTCGCTTTCGATGCCGATTTCGCCGCTCATCAACTCGACGATTTCCTTGCAAATTGCCAAGCCTAACCCGGTTCCGCCGAAAAGCCGCGTCGTCGAAATATCGGCTTGAGTAAATGGCTCAAAAAGCCGTGCTTTTTGTCTTTCATCAAGACCGATGCCGGTGTCAGAAACCTCAAAACGCAAAACATTTTGCGATTCGACCTCTTCCGATTTTGAAACTTTTAAATGAATTTCGCCCGTTGCGGTAAATTTTATGGCGTTGCTCAAAAGATTGTTCAAAACCTGCCGCAAACGATTTGCGTCACCGCGAAAATCTTCCGGAATGTCTTTATCAATCGTAAATTTTAGCCGCAGATCCTTTTTGTTTGCTGAAACTTCAAAGAGGTTGACCGTTTCTTCGAGCAATTCGCGTAAGTTAAAATCAATCGTTTCGAGGGTGAGTTTACCGGCTTCGATTTTGGAAAAATCGAGAATATCGTTGACCGTTTCCATCAACCGATCAACGCTTTTTTGAAGCATCTGCAAATATTTTCGCTGTTCTTCGGTTAAATCAGTATCGAGCAAAAGATTTGCCGTGCCGACAATTCCACCCAAAGGCGTGCGGATCTCGTGGCTCATATTGGCGAGAAAAGCAGCCTTCGTGCGGGCGGCTTCGAGTGCCGCGTCACGCGCTGCGGAAATTGCCGCTTCGATGTCGCGACGTTCGGTGATGTCCTGAAAAGTAACGACTACGCCGCCGATCTCGTTGCCTTCAAAAATCGGCGAGCAAACGTATTCAACCAAAAAGGGGCTGCCGTCCGACCGAAAAAAAGTTTCCGCGTTGGTATGCGAAGCCGCGCCTTCGGTCAATGCAAATTGAATCGGACAAATTGCCAATTCTTCTTCAGAATGGCTTTTGTCGTGCTGAAAAAAAACGATGTCGTAATTTTTGCCAAGTAAATCAGTACTTTTGTATCCGAGCAGTTTGGCGGCGGAATGATTGATGAACGTGAATTTTCGCGCCGCGTCAATGACGCAAACGCCTTCTGACAAAGATTGCAGAATCAAATCGTTGTCAAAAATTTCGAGTTGCCTGATTTTTGATTTGGTATCTTGCATCATAACCTTTCGGGTTAAAAAGTTTTGAGTCCCGACTTTAGTCTAATGGCATTAATTCGGCATCAACTGTAAGACAGGCTGTTAGCCTGTCAAAATGTCGCGTGGCTAAACATCTATTAAAAAGGAAAGGCGAGGAAACAGGCTAACAGCCTGTTTTACTTTTTCTCGTTAACTTACATTAGACATTAGACTTTAGACTTTAGTTGGCAATTGCGTGATAAGCGAGGCGTTGCCGACTAAAGTCGGGACTCAAAACTATAAAGATAACGGGTTTTACAAAAAAAGAAAAGCGAGGCAAAAAGCGCCTCGCTGAAATAGTGCCCAGCCTCGAAGGGTCCTGACGAAACCGGGCATGCGAAACAAAGGCTACCCCTTTCCTGTGTTTCACATTATCAAGCAAACTGTGAACTGACTTTTCAGCGCACAATTTGTAGTTTTACTAAAATTCCCCAAAACCTTAGCAAAACTACAAATCTATTACTTAAATTGTTTAGTAATAATCAGCGAGGACGTTTCTTTCTTTGAATTCTTCTGCCCCCAAAAAAAATCTTCCGACAGAAACGTCCTTTGCTGATTATTACTAATACAAGTCTCGTGCCAAACAATCGTATTTACGCTACAAAGCTGCATTCACAATGTTTTCAATGGTTTAGATATTTACTTCAATTTTGATTAATTTGTGGGAATTTCCACAGTCGGACATTTTGTCTGACATAAAGCGCAAGGATATGACATTTTGTCAGTCTTTTTCGCCGTATTCGTTTAGCTTGCGGTAAAGTGTCCGTGAGGTGATGCCCAAAATGACCGCCGCTTTTTCGCGGTGTCCGCCATTTTCCCGTAAAACTTTAAGAATATGTTTTTTTTCCAGTTCGGCAAGCGTTAAAGGCGTTGATTCAGGTGTTGAAAGTTCGGATTCGTGAGCAAGCTCCTGGCTTTCCAATCCGTAAATATGGTCAATCAAATCGGTCGGCGAAAGTGCTGCCGAACGCTCCAGCGTGTTGCGGAGTTCGCGGATATTTCCCTGCCATGAGTGCTTTACTATTTGTTTTTTGGCGTTTTCCGAAATCGTCAGATTCGGACGATTAAAACTAATGCGAAGTTTTTCGAGGAAAAAATCAAGTAATGCGGGAATATCCGCAGTTCTTTCGCGTAAAGGCGGCAATTGAAAGGCAATGACATTGATCCGATAAAACAGATCCGTCCGAAATCGGCCCGCCCGGACTTCTTCAGACAGATTTTTGTTGGTCGCGGCAATCACGCGGACATCGGATTGACGGTCGCGGGTCGCGCCGACCCGTCGAAAACTTCCATTTTCGAGAAAATGCAGGAGTTTGACCTGCATTTGCAAAGGCATTTCGCCGATTTCGTCGAGAAAAAGCGTCGAACCATTGGCGGCTTCGATAAGACCGATCTTTTGTGCCATCGCGCCGGTGAACGAGCCTTTCTCGTGTCCGAAAAATTCCGATTCAAAAAGGTTTTCGGGCAATGCGCCGCAATTTACCGACACGAGCAGCAAATCGGCCCGCGAGCTGGACGAATGAATCCAACGCGCTAAAACGTCTTTGCCCGTTCCGGATTCGCCTGTGATAAGCAATGTCGTATCGAGTTTGGCAACCGTTGCGGCTTGCGCGAAGATCTGTTTCATGACCGCGCTTTGATGAACGGGTTCAACGGTCGCATTTTTGTTCTGACGGCGCACGACAACCCGAAATCGTTCGTTTTCCTGAACAAGCCGCCGTTTTTCAACTGCTTTGCGGATAAATGTTTCAACTTCGTTCGCTCCGGCTGGTTTGGTGATGTAATCAATCGCGCCGCGCCGCATCGCTTCGATGCCGGTTTGCAGGGATTTATCGGCCGTCAGCATAATCACTTCGGGCGCATTTTCCGCTTGCCGAATCGCGGGCAGAATTTCGATCCCGGAAATGTCGGGCAGATTTATGTCCAACAGAACGACGTCGAAATCTTCTTCTTTAAGCTTCTCTAAAGCCGACTTTGCAGTGTCCGCCGTCGAGAATTCAATATCATCCGCCGTAATTTGCGAAGGCAGAAGCCGCCGCAGAACCGGGTCGTCATCGGCAAGCAAAATTTTTATCTTTTGCTTCATAATTATTATTCGATAGTCATCTCACAACAAATTTTCTTACTAACTCATGTTACGCGATATTTGATTTTAACCCGTGTAGCGGGTGTTAGCGTGTAGCCCGTAGCGCGAGCTACGGGAGAGCGATGCAAAAAGATTTGTTTAAGCCCGTGAAGACGGGTGACAGAAGCGGAATCTGTCGCTATCTACGGATAGCTTAATGAATCAACGTTATCATTCCCGTAGCTCGTGCTACGGGCGGCGAAGCGGGGCGCTTTCGCCATCTCCGATGGCTGAAAACTAAAACCGCATAACATCAGTTAATAATTTTGCAAAAGCGGCTGAAAAATGACGGCTTTCTGCAATTTTTCGATCTGCTGCGCCAGATTTTCGACCTTTCCCGATCCGTAATCGGTTTCCAAAATCGTTTGAATTTCGCATTCTGTTTTGTCCTGCAAAAGATTTTCCAAAATTAACAAATCCGTATCGTCAAAATCCGCGATGTCGAGCGCGTTCGGAATATTTTGTCCAACGACACGAGTCTGCGCTAAATCAAACGTCCAATCAAGAACTTTATCGAGCGGTTCAGTATCGGGAAATCGCTCTTTAACGAGCGAAAAAATTCGTTCCCGGCCTTCGACGTTCATCAGCAAGGCAAGGAAAAACCGCTGTTCGGGGTCGGTCACAAAACTTCTCAGACGGAGAATTTGGTCAACTTTGTCAAGATGTGCGAAAACCTGCGGGAAAATATTCGCCCGTTCTCCGTGTCTTTCACTGACGATTTCCATAAAGGCATCAAGACGCGTTTGCGGCTTGGAAAGATTAAAAAGCTGCTCGATCTGATTCGATTGCAGATAGCCGCGAAGCGACGAAAGAATATGAAATGTCGTCTGAAAATCGGCAATGCGCAGCCACTCGGTAATAAATGCGTCCGTGCGCGGATATTTGGCGCGAATCATCGCTGACACGCACTGCATTTTTTTCGTCGTGTTCGCTTCATCAAAAAACGGATCAATCGCCAGGTGCGGTTTGTAATATGAAAACTGCGGCATATGAAGCGGACTTCGATGCGTGCGGACAACGATTGTCGCCGAAGGTTGTTCAAGATGAAAGAGTCCGTGAATATATTGTTTGCCGGGCTGAATCGTCTGCACGTCGCCAACGCTTAAGAGTTCGCACAATTTCAGATTCATATTACCGATCTCGGTAAAAACATTGAGACTTTCGCTGCGCTCGAATTCATACCAGCTGTGAATGCTCGATCCCATCATCACCTGAAATGCACCGCAAAACGAATGCTGATGAATGGCGGTCGTGCCTTCAAGCCAGAAATAAACGTCAATATGAAATCGCGGACTATTGTAGATCGTGATCGGCGGATCGCCGAATCTGCCGGGCAAATCCTTCTGGTCAGGCAAAACCGTCTGCCGCATCGTCCATTCGATAACTTCCCACGCAGACATTTGCGCGGGAATATTCGCTTCCTTTAAGGCGTTTGCCGCGAGTTCGGGAAAAATCGCTTCGTCGTAGTTTTGATCGCGCCACAGAATTTCGACTTCCGCACCGAGTTTATTAAATAATTCCATAAAACGTAGTTTAGCTGTTTTAGTTAAAATTGGTCGGCGGTGCGGGCGGATTAATAAAAGACTCTTCTGTGGGAACTTTATTAACCTGATTCATAATCAAAAAAATTCCGACAATACTTAAAACCAGACAAAGTATTCCGATAATCAGTGTGTAAGGCTGCACCGCCTGTTGAATTTGATATTCGGAAAAGCCTTGCGCAAACATCACGAGTGCGATGACTACGCCAATGAGTAACGGAATTACTATTTGAATGCCAACTCCAACCACAAGCGTCAGCAAAGCCCGGAAAATCGCATTACGACCGTTTTGTTTGGCAGTTCGATAAATAAAAAACGGGGCAACAATCGCAAAGATCAGGCCAAAAATACCGAGCATTTAAATATCCTCTCACAAATTTATTTTACTGACCGAAAACTTAGTTTTCGCCCTTTTATCTTAGTAAAACAAATTAAATAACATCATCCATTAAGGTAATATTGTATAAGACAATTTCGGTAATGTCGGATGCCTTAAAAGTCTTTTCTGATCAACTTCCTTCGCCAATGATGGTTGTTTGAGCGGATAAAACTTGGC
>JANPDZ010000801.1:0-3031 GCA_031431735.1 Acidobacteriota bacterium
CAAAAATTTGATAAGATTTTTTGCATAAACCAAAGATTTTTATGTAATTTTTCTCAGAAATAATCGTTTGTTTGCATTTTCAAAAATTTAATCCCGAACTCGGTCTTTTTTTGAGCGAATCAGGAGTTATCACTTATTCCGTTGGTAAATCCATGCAGTTTGATTTTCTATTTTGATGATTGCGGCAAGAAATTTCATTTTTCTCCTAGCTTGCATTTTGAAAATCCCGAATATCCTTAAAAGGTTTGTCTTGATCGTTAAAATCGGGGCGGTAATAATGCGATGCCGATTCGTATTCCTGCATAAAGCCTTCTTCCATTCCTAATTCTTCCATGATTTCGATTGCCGAAAACCATTCGCGTTCCGAAATGCGACGCGATAATAGAATATAACGGTCATCCGTCGCGGCTTTGTTGGTCGCGTAATATTGCGCCATTAGCGAAATTGCGACTTTTGGCGATAATTCATCGCGGATCCAACGCAGGTTTTCTTCGATTCCCGCGAGATCATTTGGCAAAACCAGAAGACGAATGACAAGCCCGCGTTTTAATAAACCGTCTGCGCCGTAAATTAATTCCGCGCCGGTTTGGCGGAACATTTCTTTGATGGCGGCTCGTGAAAAATCTTTATAACCGCGAATTTTTGAAAATTGAAATCCGGCCTCGTTGTCGGCGTATTTCAAATCGGGCAGATAAACGTCAACAATTCCGTCCAATAGCCGCAAGACCTCGACCGAATCGTAAGCGTTTGTATTATAGACGATCGGCAGACGCAACCCTTTTTCCGCCGCGATCAAGATGCCTCTCGCCATTTGCGGAGCGAAATGAGTCGGCGAAACAAAGCCGATGTTATGACAACCTTTCGCCTGCAATTCGAGCATCATTTCCGCCAACTGTTCGTGCGAAATTTCGTTTTTCTTTTGTTCCTTAAAGGTTTGCGAGATCTGATAATTCTGGCAATAGACGCAGCGCAAATTGCAATTGCCGAAAAAGATATTTCCCGCGCCATTTGTTCCAGACAAAACAGGTTCTTCGCCGAAATGCGCCGTGTAGCTCGAAACTACGGGAAGCCTGCCCGAATAACACGCGGCAATTTCGTCTTGCAGACGATTATTGCCGCAATCTTTCGGGCAAATTGTACAGGATTCAAGCAGTTTTTCGAGTTTTTCAACTCTCTTTTTCAGTTCTCCCGTCTTCAAGAGTTTCAAGAACTTTGCGTCTGAGACGGCGTTTTCCTTTGGCATTGTAGATATATTTGTTGATTATGGATTCGGGCGCGACCTTGTTTGCCAACGCCCATGTAAAATCCATTTCGGCATTGACCGTGGCGGTTGCCATGCGAGTTTCGAGCAGCATCAGGATACTGCCGTAAAACAAAAACATAATTCCGATAATTCCGACCGGAATCGGCAGCCAGCGATAAATCTCAAAAAGTCCGGCAATGGCAATCGTCACGCTGGTCAAAATAAAAAATCCGAGTCCGTAATAAAACGCGCCCATCGCCCGCTGCAGAATCCGGGCGCGGCTCGTTACTTTATCCAGTAAATTAACAACCGTGTCGAGCCTTTGTTCATAAAGCGGAATATTATCTTTGTGTTCGATAGTAATCAATTCGCTCAGGCGCTGTTCCAGATCGCGCACGCGGTCAATCACACGCCCAAGCCGCGTCGAAGTCGAAAGCACGAGCGAACCGGTTGCCGAGATCAGCAAAGTCGGCGTGACCATCGCCGTCAAAAATTCGATAGTCGGATTCAACAAATTGACATTTGGAACTAAATCGCCTGCCATATTCGATTGCGGATTTGGGATTGCGGATTGCGGATTTGATTCAAAGAATAAATCTCAGTTCCCAAATCGAAGCGTTTCATCATAAAATCCAATATTATGACTACCGACAATCAAAAGCAAGGAACTGTTGTTTGCTTACAGCACAAAAGCGAAGTTTTGGACAATAATCCGCTTGGCGATAAACATATCCGCGAGCTGTTTGTTTATCTTCCGCCCGAATACGACGAAGAAAAGAGTTATCCGTCGGTTTATGTTCTGACCAGTTTTACCGGACGCGGGAAAATGATGCTCAACGATTCGGCTTTTACGCCGAATTTCGCCGAGCGAATGGATAAACTCATCAACGACGGCAAGATCCGTCCGATGATCGCGGTTCTGCCCGATTGTTTTACGCGCTTCGGCGGTTCGCAATATATCAATTCAACCGCGACCGGAAATTACGAAGATTATCTCGTAAAAGAAATCGTGCCGTTTGTGGACAAAACTTTCAGCACGATCAACAACAAAAATTCACGCGCCGTGATGGGCAAATCTTCGGGCGGTTACGGTGCGCTGGTAATGGCAATGCGCCACGCGGACATTTTTGGTCTGGCTTGTTCGACCAGCGGCGACGCGTATTTCGAGCATTGTTATTTGCAGGACATTCCAAAGGCTTTTCGCGCCATCAAAGGCGATCCGAACAAGCTGATCGAAAAATTCTGGAACGAAGACGCGAAAAAAGGCAAGGACGATTTTTCGGGTTTGAATATTATCGGAATGAGCGCGTGTTATTCGCCACGAGGCGCCAGTTTTGATTTGCCGTTTGATTTGGAAACCGGCGAGATCCGCGATGATATTTGGGCAAAATGGCTCGCGCACGATCCGGTTCGGATGGTTGAAAATTCGCTCGAAAATCTAAGATCGCTGAAATTGCTTTATATTGACGCTGGCACAAAAGACGAATTCGCGCTCGATCTGGGTGCGCGGATCTTGTGCGAAAGGTTGAAAAGATTTGACATTCCGCACATTGCCGAAGAATTCGACGACGGGCATTTTAATATCTCTTATCGCCAAAATCGTTCGTTAGAATTGATTTCTGAACACATTCAATTGTGATATATTTGAACTAGTGGTGCTTGGTAGAAATAATCCCGCACTTTTGATTGTTATTTGATTGTTAAAAGACGACCTGTAAATGTCCATAATTAAATAGCTTTGCTATCGTTCGATTGAAATATCACACAGATTCTCTCTGTTGGGAAATT
>JANPDZ010000802.1:0-12661 GCA_031431735.1 Acidobacteriota bacterium
ATTTCAATCGAATGATAGCAAAGCCATTTAATTATGGACATTTACAGTTCGTCTTTTGATAATCAAAAGTGCGAGGTTATTTCCACCAAGCACCACTAGTTTGGAGAAACCGTCTTTATAACATCAAGCGTCCCCGCTTGCATACGTCGCTGAGAAGCGGCGTCAAACACTTCGATTCCTAAGAATATTGAAAGAAAATGAAAGATTTGAGCGTTTTTCAAACGCTAGGCAAGCGGGGACGCTTGCGCTCCAGTCCTTAAAACTCATTACTGAGGCATTACTCAGTCACCAAAAAAAGTCTTGCAATAAAAATAAAAGTTTGCTAATCTCTTTTCACCTGATAAATCTTAACAAGTCATTAAAGGCTGAAGGTCCTGATTTCACAATGTCTTCCAACGAGTAATTGGGTATTTACACTGAAAAAAATGCTCCTTGACATTAAAGATTTAGCTTCAAACAACAAAAACTAACAATTAATAGCAATTAATCGTTATTTACGTTAAATAAACAACAGATCGCATTTATTAAATGACAACTGACATTAAATAATCTACTGCTTACATTGCGTAAATAACAATCTGCATCGAATAAATCAAGGTCTTTATTCGATAAATCGTAACTTACATAAGATAAATTGAAAGTTACAGTTGATAAAACGCGACTAAACATCAAGCAATTATCAAGACACTAAAGCAATAACTTTAGCTCCAAAGAAATTGCTGCCAGTAACTCCTGAAAAGTTCCCGACAGCTATTCTTTGCGAAATTACAAGGGGATTAATTCCAAAATTCCAAAATAGGGAGGTAATAAGTAAAGAAATGAATGCACGAAAAAAAGCTAAATCTGATATGTATCAGGTAGTAGAGCAGGTTTGCGACGATAATACGTCAATACTCGGCGAAACGGTCGCCTTTCAAACCGCAGTTAATCAATTCAAGGCAAAAATCGCCCAACTTTTAGAAACGGAACAGTTCCGCAGTCTGCCGTTGACCGGCATCGCTCTGGACAAAGGCGCCGACCGCACTAATCTCGTCAAAAAAATCACAAATATCGCAGGATTTATGTCGGCGTATGCCTCGGCAACAAGGAACGAAACGCTCAAAGCCGAAGTAAATTTCAGCCGCACGAAGTTTTTGCAGATGCGCGAAGACCGGCTCGTCCATACAAGCCGGAATATCCACGATCTCGCCGTCGCCAATCTCACCGCGCTCAAGGATTACGGTGTCACCGACACTAAATTGGCAGACCTGCAAACCGCAATTGACGCATTCAAAGAATCAATGCCAAAACCGCGCACCGCGAAAGATCAAAAAATTAAAGAATGGTAAATGAATGAAAAATCTGTGTCCAAAAGTGCTTTATTTAAAAGTTTATGTTATGTATAGGGATAATTACAAAAATTTAACAAAAAAACCTAATACAAAGAGAATTGGTAGTCAATAGTAGGTTTTACTAAATATGAAGAAAGTTCTGAAAACTTATATTTCGTTCGTATCAAAATTTAATTCAATACATTTATTATATTTTTTATTGATCGCCTTTTTACTGCTGCTTACCGGTTGTTGGGAGTCTGATTTTACCCGTTTTCAAAAAGAAGCGGTCGCGTTTGCTTCGAATGACAAAAAGATTGATGAGAAGGAATATAATGCGCTTGTTGAACGGGTTAAGTCTTCCAATGATGCTGGGTTTAAGCAATTCATCGGCGAAAACAAAGAGATAAATAATCCGAAGTTAGCCGAATATTTATTGAAATACTTGACAGCCAAAAAACTGACTCTGACTGCCGGAGATATTTGGCAACCTAATCACACGGCAACCTCTAATACTAAATTTAATGTTGATGTTTATATTGAAAATTCGGCAAGTATGGACGGATATGTAAAGGGAGTCACAGAGTTTGAAACGGCTATTTATAATTTACTTGGCGACTTGAAAATAAGTGAACTTTGCGAAAATATGAATTTAAACTACATAAACAAAAACATCACTTATACAAAAACAAATGCACTTCCGCCGGATATTCAGGATTTTATTGAAAAACTAGAACCTTCCAGTTTTAAACAAAGAGGCGGTGACAGGAGCGTTTCAGATTTGAAAAATATTCTCCGTTCAGTAGTTGAAAAAGTTGACGATAAAAACGCGGCAATTTTAGTCTCGGATTTTGTTTTTTCTCCGGGAAGTAAAAATGATGCCCAAGATTTTTTGAACAATCAGGCTGTCGGAATCAAAATTGATTTTGCCGAAAAATTGAAAAAATTCGACTTGTCGGCGATTGTCATCCAACTTCAGTCAAATTTTGACGGACTTTACTATGACAAAACAAATACCCCTATTCAACTAAAGAGTAAAAGACCGTATTATATTTGGGTTTTTGGAAGCAGTTCTCAAATAAAGTCTATTCTTGAAAAGAAAATGCTGGATAACATTAAAGGAGGCTTTCAAAACCGGATAGTTTTCAAATCTATCAAAGAATCAGTTCCACTTGAATATAAAATTTTATTTAGACCGAGAATCGGAGAATTTAAGCTTGAAAGCGGGGCAAAAGGATCTATCACCGATGCTTCGGCTTCTCAGGAAACTCAGACTAAAGGTGTTTTTGAATTTAATTTAGTCGTAAATTTTACAGGAAGTATGCAGAATGCCAATTATTTTTCGGATCTGGCAAATTACCGTTTAAGCGACAGCAGCTATAGTTTAACGGTAGAGCCGATAACCGAAACAGATGAATCATTAAAAGGATTCACACATAAATTAAAATTACGAACAACGGAATTAAGAGAAGAAACTTTAAAAATAGAAGTGATAGGTAAAATTCCTACTTGGGTGGCGAATTCCACATCAACCGATGATGCGGTAATCGCTGTCAGCGATGCCGAAAAACAAAAAACTTTCGGATTAAAATACTTGATTGAAGGGGTGAATGATGCTTTTTATCCACAATCAAGTGAAAATGTAATAAATACAATAAGTATTTCAATTAAAAAATAATATGCGTGATTTTTTTGCAAGTTTGTATGAATGGTTCGGACTAATTCCTTTTTATTCAACTGATCTGGGAGAACATTTAAGGGGGTTTGATATTACTTGTTCCGATTATTTGGGTACCCCTTTGTATGTTTATATCGGTTGGATAATGATTGGTTTGACAATATTTTTTTATGTTTTACAGTATTACATCATTAACAGTTCCGGGTTTAACAAAAGAGCGCATTGGTGGATTGTGGCATTCATTATTTTTCTGCTTAATTTTTTAATTGCATTTATATGGTCTTTCAATCATTTACAGGCAAGTGATTATTGTAATCAGTTAAAAATTTCAATACCTGATTGCGTGGGCTTTGGCTTTTCAAATGCAATTTGGAGTTTGATTCTTTTTTTACTGATTACTTCTTTTCCATATCCAAGAAAATTAGCCGGATACAACACAACAGATACAACATTTTGGAAACCCAGATTATAAAACTATGGCACGTTTATTTATCTTTGCAATTGGCGGAACCGGTTCCAGAGTTTTGAAAGCTCTGACAATGCTTTTAGCATCAGGGATAAAACCGAATTCAAACACGGAATTTGAAATTGTTCCAATCATTATTGACCCGCACAAATCTAACGAGGATTTGAAAAGAACCGAAAGGTTAATGGATAACTATCAATCCATTTCAAATACGGCTGGATTGGGCAATGGTTTTTTCAACACGAAAATCACTACTCTTGATAACTTAAAGTTAAAATCTGAAAGCCGGCTTAAACCAAATTTCACTTTCAGTCTGCAGCAAGTAGCAAACACAAAATTCAAGGAATATATTGATTTCAATGATTTGGACGAAACGAATAAAGCATTAGCCGATATTTTGTTTTCGGGCAAGTCAATCAGCAAAAGTGGGGCGGAGGTTAGTTTGCTTGATGTTGAAATGGACATTGGTTTTGTAGGTAATCCGAATATTGGCAGTGTGGTGTTAAATCAATTTAAAGATTCTGAGGAATTCAAAGAATTTGCTTCAAACTTTAATGCTGAGGACAGAATTTTTATTATCAGTTCAATTTTTGGCGGAACGGGGGCGGCAGGCTTTCCAACTATCTTAAAAAATATTCGCGATGCCATGAAAAATAAAAACATTGATAGCAAAGGGTTTTTACAGGATGCAAAAATTGGTGCGATTGCTGTCTTGCCATACTTCAATGTTGAAAAAGATGTTGACAGTCCGATTCAAAAGTCTGATTTCATCGCCAAAACAAAATCAGCGCTCTATTACTATAAAGACAATGTTACGGGCAACAATTCTGTGAATTCTCTTTATTACATTGCCGATGATTTTAGCGGAACCCCATACAAAAATGACCCCGGAGACGATGGTCAACAAAATAATGCGCATTTTGTAGAACTGGCATCTGCACTGGCGGTTATTGATTTTCTTGAAATACCTGATGGAAGTTTAGAATGTGTTGAAGGTAAGGCGATACGACCAATTTACAAAGAGTTTGGTATCAGACAAGAATCGGCAAATATTAAATTCTCCGATTTTGAAGACGTTACTGAGAAAAAAATCAGTTTGCGACTTTCACAGCTGGCTCTCTTTAAGAAGTTTCTTGATGAGCATTTAGCCGCTTCGATGGAAAAAGAGCCTTGGAGTGTGAGAGAGCCGGGACTGAATCAGCAATTTTTAAACGATACTTTTTACAGAACAAACGTTACAGAATTTTTAAACGCGTTCAGCGAATGGCTTAATGAAATGTCAGAGAATAGAAGAGGATTTTCACCTTTTATTCTCGATTCGTCTTTAGAATCATTAATCAAAGACAAAAAAGCAAGTTCAGGATTTCTTGGATTAAAAAAAGTTAATTGGCGTTTTTACGATAATGGATTAAACAAAGAATCAAACGGAAAGGTTTATAGTTCAGCACAGCAGAAATTTATCAACCTTTTCTTTGAAACGACACAAGAGATTTTAACTTCAAAATTCGGTCTAAAAAAATAACATTATGGGCAAAACATTCGGTTACACAAAAACAGATGGTAAAGGATGGTCTGACTGTGATCCTTACTCAGATAAAGAAATAGAAGCAATCAAAGACCCGGAAGGCGGTAGTGAAATTTCACTTCCAACGGCAATCCCAAGTCCTTTTGCAAGGATTGACCTGGTCAAAACAGCTTTCAGAAACATCATTAAATCTCCGACGACCTTAAAAGCATCTACCAAAGACGGAATTGTATTAGCCAGCAAGAATGATGAAAAACTCGTTTCTGACTGTCTGGATCTCGCCGAATTGCTGTTTAATTACAATAGCATCAGAGATAATGTGAAAATAATTATCTGGGACCGGGAGGATGAGTTAGCCAAACTCAAAAATGCCTCAGATGAACACCGTAGGTTTGCTGAAACATTGGAACTCTATTTAGACCAAGACAAAGAATCCTATAACTTTGATTTGCTCAAAAGATTATATCTGATTGAATATAACCACGAAATAATTGGATGTACTTCGCCGGTTACTTTATTTTTTGTCACAGCAAATGATTTAACCAATGCACAAATCACTTTAACCGGAAGTGATGTTCTATTTGATGAAAATTATGTCCCGCTTTATGAAAGAGACTTTGAATTCCAAAAATATTTTTATTTGCTTTTTAAAGCAAATCCATTGTTATCAAAGCGAATGAAGGACTTTGCCGAATATTTAAATAAAAATCTAGAAATATTGAAAAGTAGGAAACCCGAATTACATGCAGAAATCAGAGAATTAAACGCGAAAGATTATAAAAATTTATATGCGGAACTAAAAGAAGAAGATTCAGGCAGTAGTATTGAAGTATTGGGGGTAGAGTTAGGGAAAAGAAAATCAGAGGATGTTATTGATTTTATCTCACAAAGTAGCGACTTTAGAATTGCCCCAACAAAACAATTGGGCAGTAATGCCCCTTTAGTTTTACAAGATAATTTTGATAAAAACTGGCTTTATGCCAAAGATAATTGGAGTAATAAATATAAGGTTCCTTCCAGGGATCAAACCAGCCTTGATAAAAGAAGACTACCCGGCATCAAAATCAATTATCCTTACTTGACCGTCAGCGATTTTTTAGAACCTTATCTAATTCGTTTAGTTTACCCTATCAACAGAGACAAATATTTTGACGGTAATTTAGTTAGTTCTGAGGGAAAGAGAGTTGAAGACGACTCTAAAGGGTATTTGTTACCTCTTAAAAGACAGTTTTTTGATTACTTTGATTCAACTGATTTAATTAATAAAGGATCAGGAAAACCATCAATTAAAATGATTCAAGGTATCGACAATTCGATAAAGGTTGTCTTAAAGATTCCGGTAACCAGAAGCGGTGAGTATATCACTTTTACACGCATCTACTTTGACTCCAGTGGTAGTCAACTATCAACCCCCAAAGAAGAAAATAATAAGGGAGTAATAGTTGAGCAGGAAGTCGGGATAACACTTTTCCCTTTTATCAAAACAAACGATCCTAAGATTACAGCATTTTACCGGGTTCAACTCATTGATAGGAACTTTTATAATTTGCTAAAAGATAACGATTATCTTTTAGGTTTTTATTCGAACAACCCAACTAATTCCATAAACATTGTAGGCGATAAACCTAAAATCAGAAGTGTAAAAGGAGTTAATAACAGCGATGCCACCTCAAAATATTATGTCTTAAAGGATGAATTTGATTATATACAACTACAGACTCAAAGCGGATTAGGAACATCAGGAATAATTATTCCTAAATGGGACACTTATCAATCGGGAAGCGCGGATTTCAGTTTTGCAGTTGATTTCGGAACCACTAATACACATATCGAATATAAGATAGGCAGCAGTTCACCCAACCCTTTCGATATAACCCCTAATGATATTCAGATAGCCACGCTTTTTCATCCCAAAACAGATTTTGGTGGAACCGGAGCAAATTCAATTCAGGAACTGATAGAACATGAGTTTGTGCCTCAGCTTATAGGCAATAAATTTGAATATAGATTTCCGCATCGAACAGTTATTGCTCAAAGTCACTCGTTAAAAGTCGAGACCGAAGTAACATATTCCCTAGCGGATTTTAATATTCCATTCATTTATGAGAGAAAAGTAGAAAGAGATATAATTATCCCAAACTTAAAATGGGCTAAAAAAGATGGGGGAAATCAAACACGAGTTGAAAGATTTATTGAAAATATTATCATCCTTTTAAGGAATAAGGTTCTGTTGAATAAAGGAAATTTATCGGCTACTCGTTTAGTCTGGTTTTATCCATCAAGTATGAAACCGGTCAGAAAAGCCGGATTAGAAGAAACATGGAATAAGTTATTCAAACAATATTTCAACCCAACTAGCGAGCCGGTTAGTATCACCGAATCATTAGCTCCATTTTATTACTTTAAAGGGTCAAACAAATTGCAAGGTGGAGAGGTTGTGTCTATTGATATTGGCGGAGGAACGACAGACGTCGTTATTTTTAAGGCAAAAGAACCTCTTTTGATGACTTCATTTAAATTTGCGGCAAACATAATGTTTGGCGACGGGTTTAGTCAATTTGGCGCGGCAAAATCAAATGGACTCATCAATAAATATTTTCCAATTTACGACAATTTATTACAGACAGCCAAACTTTATGAGTTGTCGAATGTGCTTTTATCAATAAGAGATAAAAACATTTCTGAAGACATCAATGCCTTTTTCTTTTCAATTGAAACCAATCCGAAAATTGGAGATACAACCTTGTATTCCTACAACAAGTTACTTGGCGATGATGAGAATTTGAAAATTCTTTTCTTGTATTTCTACGCTGCGATTATTTACCACATCGCAAAATTGATGAAAGTAAAAAATCTCGAATTGCCAAAGCATTTAGTCTTTAGTGGGACAGGTTCAAAAATCCTGAACATTATTACCCCCGATTTAAAAACAACTCTGGCAAAGTTTTCAATGAAAATTTTTGAAGGGGTCTATGACCAAAAATTTGATGCAGAGGGTTTAACGATTGTAACTGAAAAAGAAATGCCAAAGGAAGTTACTTGCAAAGGCGGATTATTCTTGAATGATGAAGATCTAAAAGTGGATACCAATGAGCTTAAAGCTGTTCTGACCTGTTTGGAAGATAAAAATATCAACAGCCTTTCAATGGATAAATTAAATGATGAAATAAAAGAGGGCATCATAAGATTTGTAGCTGATTTTAACGCCTTCTTTTTGGAACTCAATCGAGAATTTAGTTTTAATGATAATTTTGGCGTGACTCACCAATCTTTAGAAAAATTCAAAGCCGAAGTGAATAAGTATCTAATCGATTATTTGGAAGACGGTTTGGACTACAATCGAAAACTTGATGGAACTGAAAATGACCAGAAAGAAATAGAAGAAACGCTTTTCTTTTATCCGATTACCGGAATAATTAACAACTTAATGGGACATTTAACAACATTAAAGTCTGGAAATAATTAAGAAAATGAAAGTGAAAATAATATTGTTTGTGATTGTGCTTTTGCTTGTTGTTGTAAATCTGACTTATGGGCAAGTTAGTAAAGAAAATTATGAAAAAGCAGTTGATTATCTGAATTGCAAAACAGTCGAGTTGTCTCTCAAAGAATTTAACAAGGTTTACTATACTGGCTATTTAAATGAAGTTGCTTGCGATAGTGGAAATATTTCATTTGAAGCAATCAATGATTATTTGATAAAAAATAAGATTCAAAAAACGTTTGATTTATCAAACGAAATAAATAACCTGAAAAGAAACTCAATCAAAAATGGTTGGCAAGCTACCGATGCGACACAATTTTTATCTGAGGATGTTTTCAATAATAAAAATTATAAGGAGCTTAATTATTTCGCATCTCAAAGAAAAGATAATGCTAATTTTAGTTCTTTAAGAAAATTATTAAGTGAAAAATTAATACTTATCCTTTCGGGAGGTCAAAAAATTGTACCGCCTCAAGGTGGAGACTCTAATCCAAAGACAAATTCAGATGTATTAGATGATCAAACTAAAACTAGGGTAGATAAAGATAAATCAGATTCGTCTGAGATTTCGGATTGGATGTTCATAATTTTCTTTATTTTAGCGGCAATAGTTATTGGGCTTGCAATTTACTTTTTTTTGATAGCTGACAATCCCCTAAATTTATTAAGAGGTAGGGGAAACTATGTTCGCCGTTTTCCATCAGAGAAAATTTATCTTCCTAAACCCAATTCAAGAGCAACTTCATCTGATATTGAGATATTGCATAATAAAATAAAGGAATTAGGAACTGTAGTTGAAGATCTAAAAGGTGAACTAAAAGGTGAAATTGAAACTTTAAAAAAAGAATTAAGAACTATTCCACAAAATGAAATAGTGACTCCAAAACTTTCGGAAAACAGATCTAGAAGAGACTCAAACCAAGAAGTATTTTATCTTTCAATTCCAAATGAGGATGGAAATTTTTACGCTAAACACGCGCACCCTACTTATAAAGAAGGAACTTCTATTTACAGATTTACCAAAACATCACCTAACCAAGCAGTATTTCAGATTGATGAAAGAGAAACATCTATCAGACAGGCTTTACAATATCCTGATAAAAATATTGATCCGGTTTGTGAAGCTAATAACGCATTTAATAGAGAGATGCGTCGAATTATTACGCTTAAGGATAATTTGGGCAAAGCTGTTTTAGATGGAGACAAATGGAAAGTTACCAGAAAAGCTAAAATAAGATATGAAAATTGAAACCATAGAAACAATTCTTGTTGCTCTAATTGTAATTATTCAATTAACAATATTTTTAAGAACCAGAAGTCAAATAAAAACCTTTAAAGGCATTATCCCGGAGGTGGAATTGATAGAGGTTTCAAAAATATTTCTTTCTCTACATGAACTTAACACGCAAACATCCGATACAATTCTTACCGACATTTCTGGTTTCGAAGATCAAGACCGCGTTCGCAATGTTCCAGAACTGAGTCGTAAGGAAATAGCCATTGTTGTTGATCGTAGTGAGAAAAAAAACAGTAACTTTAAGAAAATATTGGATTCAATCAATACCTATTTGATTAGAAACTATGCGACAGCATCAGACTTTAATCTGATCAAGGACATAACCGAAAGAAATGCCGATGCGCTTGAGGAAGAAATAAACCTGACGATTTCAATCCCGTTATTTCTTGGTTTAATGGGAACAATGCTCGGTATTGTTATTAGCCTGTTTAGCATGTCGGATTTATCGTTAACTTTCACGGGTAAAGCGGGAGATGATCCATTAGGACAAGGAATAACGGTGCTTCTGGGCGGCGTAAAAATCGCCATGATTGCAAGTTTTACGGGGCTTTTACTAACGACTGTAAATTCCGGATGGGCTTACAAAGGCTCAAAAAGGGCGGTCGAGGCTAACAAAAATGAATTTTATTCATTTATTCAAACAGAATTACTTCCGGTTATAAATCAAAGTTTAGGTTCGGTATTTGAATCTTTGCAAAGAAATCTTTCGAAATTCAATGAAGAATTTGCAAACAACTTAACCAACCTCTCAGGAACTTTCGAGACTCAATTTTATTCGATCGCTTCACTCGAGAAGATTTTAGTTGGGCTTGAAAATATTGATATATCTAAAATCGCAACATACAATGTTCAAGTCTTAAAGGAATTGCAATCAAGTATGGAAGCTTTTGAGAAATTCAATAGTCACGCTTCGAATATCAGCTCATCCTTAGAAAATTCCACCACTCTTGTCGACCGCATCAATGATTTGTTAGAAAGAACCGAAGATGTTCAGGCAATTGCCAATAGATTAGACACAAATTTAACAACAAACCAAGAATTGCTTGAGTTTCTTTCTCAGCATTTTAAGATGCTTGATGAATATAAACAAAAAACGAGTGAATCAATCGCTCAAACCGGTTTTTCTATTAGCGAAGTATTCAGCGAATTAAAAGGTCATATTGAAAAATCAAGCGAATCGGTTAAGAATTTTACGAAGGAATCAACCGCGACAACCGGATTTTCCATTACTGAAACTTTCAGCCAATTAAAAGAGCATATTGAAAATTCGAGCAAAACCCTTAAAGATTTCACAGTCGAGGAAGTTGAATTATTGAAAAAGGCAATGTCTGAAAGCAAAACCAATTTAGTTAATCTGCAATATTTAGAGGCTATCAACGAAGATGTGACACTGCTCAAAAACAGTACCGCTTCGCAGGGCGAAAGGATCAGAATGTTGCTGCTGGAATTAAACAAAAATCTTGCAAATTCGAACAGAATACTTAACAATATTGAACGCAACAGTTTATCAGCCAGTCGAAAAGGTATTAGAAACTACCTGAAACAATTATTTTATTCAAATAAAGAGACTAGCCAGAATGACCCGCAATGGCAAGAACAGCAACTTCAAAAACTTCAACAGCAACTTCAAGAACTTCAACGAAAAGAACAGCAACAACAAGAAATTCTACAACAAGAACCTCGACCTGGCATAGTAACTAACCGTGAGATTTTTTATCTTTCGACCCCTAGTCAAGACGCATGTTTTTATGCAAAATCTGCTCAATCTCAATACAAAGAAGGGACTTCAATTTACAGATTTACAAAAATATCAGATAACCAAGCAGAATTTCAGATTGATGAAAGAGAAACATCAATCAGCCTTGCTTTAGAATCTCCCGATATAAATATTGATCGAGTTTGCGATGCTCAAAATTCTCGTAGCAGTAGTGAAAAGAGAATTGTTACTTTAGAGGTGGGCAAAGCTGAATTAAATGGAAATAGATGGAAAGTAACCAGTAGAGCTTTAATAAGATACGAACATTGAGATTATAGAATCAATCCTTAAGATTTTTAATTAGGGATAAGACACTAATTTGAAACAATTTTTTAATTGAAAAGGTGAATAGTTTATGAAAAGAAAAAGCGAAGGATTTTTTTGGGCAAGTTTTACCGATTTAATGATAAGTCTTTTTTTTATCATGCTTGTCCTTTATGTGCTTACTTTTGTAAGACTAAAAACCGAGCAAAGGGCGACGGAAGACCAATTAAATAAACTAAAAGAAATACAATCGGCGGTTAAAGAGCTTCCGCAAGAGTATTTTACATACCAATCGGAATTCAAACGATTTTCATTAAACAAGCAAATTCAGTTTCCAAAAGGAAAAAGTGAAATCACCGGGGATTACAGCGATTATCTGTTAAACGTTGGCAAAAGTATTGAATCACTTATTTCTAAATTAAAGACAAAATATCAAAATGAAAATATCAAGTATCTTATTGTCATCGAGGGAATGGCATCAATTGATGGCTACTCGTTAAATGACGAGCTGAGTTATCAAAGAGCGTTGGCTTTATCCCGATTTTGGAAGGAAAAGAATATTATATTTGATCCCAAATTCTGTGAACTTCAAATTGCGGGTAGCGGAACAAGCGGTATCGGTAGATTTACAGGGACTGAAGAGTATAAAAACCAACGATTTTTAATCCAAATAGTGCCAAAGATAGGCGAAATAGAGGCGAAATGAAACAAATTTGCTACTCACTAATTACCTTGAGTATGACTTGCATCTTGTTATTTTTCGGATGTTCAAAGTCAGGGAGAAGATCTATTGTAAATAATCAAGGCAATGGAAATGGTACTCCAAAATTAACAGAAAACAGAACACCTGAAACCCCGACACCTGAGCCAAATCAAGCTTC